>DASSJI010000157.1:0-6153 GCA_035691285.1 Vicinamibacteria bacterium
CGGAGCCCGGGGGGCCGGTACCGCATGCTGACCCGGCTGCGGCCGGCGTCGACGTCGAGGCCGCGGTAGTGGCCCTCGACGGTGCGGATGGGAGCCGCCGCGCCGTTCACGAAGGCGCGCCAGCCCGGTGCGACCGCGTCCCGGACGACGACGGTGGCGGGCGCGTCGACCTCGACCTCCAGCTCGATGGCGTCCGTCGTCTCCTGGTCCGAGAGGATCCGCCCGGGCGAGCCCTCGACCGAGCGCAGCGGCCGCGGAGACGACACCGCGTAGACGTGGACGGCCAGCGGCGCGAGCCGCGCGGGCCGTAGCGTCCCCTCGAACAGGAGCCCGGCCGACTCGACGGGGTCCACGCACAGGACTCGCGTGACGCCCGCGGCGCGCAGCCGCTCCACGAGGCGAGGCACGGCCTTGGGCGACGTCTGCTCCGGCAGCAGCACGCGCGCCTCGGGCACCATCATCGTGAGGTCCCGGCTCAGGGCGGTCTTCACGCCGAAGCCCACGTTGAGGTTCGGAGTGAGGGTTTCCATCGAGACGGCGAACGACCAGGCGTCGTGGGCTCGTCGCACGCTCCGCGCTGCGAAGTAGGCGGGGCTGGCCTCGGGATCGCACGAGAACGCGCGGCCTCCCGTCGCGCGGAGCGCGCTCGCCACCCGCTCCATCTCGGGAGAGAGCCGGAAGAAGCCGGCGGACACCGTCGGGTTGAGGCCCGCGCCCGCCCGCAACAGATCGGCGCCGACGAGCGCCGCCGCCAGGAGGGCGCCTCGGGCCGGCGCGAGGCGCCCGCGCGCCACGAGCCAGCCGGTGCCGGCCAGCAGGACGGCGACGAGGCCGCCCCGGACCGCGTCCCCGAGGATGAGCTCGCCGTCGCGGACGCGGACCTCGAAGCCGTGCTCCGGCGGCATGAAGCCGCCGAGAAACCAGGTCCACACCGGGGGGGCGAGCGCCGGCACGGCGCTCAACGCCACGAGGACGGCGCCCAGGCCTCCCGCGAGGAACGCCACGCGGCGCCAGAGGCGGGCGTTCGCGCCGAGCGCCTCGAGCCCCAGCGCCAGGAGCAACGCCAGGCAGGCGTGGACGCCGAAGAACGCCTTGACGGGGAAGCGGACGACGCGCAGGAGCGGAAGAGCCTCGACGACGGGCTCGAGGCCGGCGAAGCGGCCGAGACAGACGAAGAGCGACACCGCGAGGAGCACCGCGAGCCGCCCGCTGTGGCGGCGGAGGGAGAGCGCGCCGATGATGGCGAGGGCGAGGGCCGCGGCGCCCAGGTACAGGCTGAGGACGTACGGGAAGCCGAGCGGGAAGAAGTTCGCTCCCCACCATCGGTTCGCCACGTCCATGAGGTCGCCGTGCCAGTTGCCGATCAGGAGCTGCGGCAGCGTCCAGGGATGCACGGAGTGGGCCACGACGACGGCCGCGGGCAGCCCCCCGGCGCGCGCGGAGCCGCCGAGCTGGGCCCACGGCACGAGCAAGGCGGGGCCCGCGAGGCCGATCCCGAGCGCCACCGCGGCGAGGCAGCGGCACAGGCGGCTGAGCGGCCGTCCCGCCGCGAGGACGAGCCCGAGCAGCACCGACTGCGCGAACACCTCGATGCCGCCCGTGGCGGCTCCGAGCCACACGGGCAGGGCGGCGAGGGCGATGGAGCGGCCGCCGCGCTCCGCCGCGGCGACGAGACCGTGGGCCACGAAGGGCGCCCAACCCAGCGCCTGGGCGTACACGTAGAGGTTCACGCACGAGAGCGAGAAGCCGCCGAGCGCGTAGGTCACGGCCCCGCCGGCGGCGGCCACGGGGGAGCACCCCAGGCGCCGGGCGAGGAGGACGAAGCCGACGGCTCCGAGGGGGACGTGGAGGGCCAGGAGCACGGTGAAGAAGCGCTCGTCGACGCACAGGGCGTGGAGGAGGTCGATGGGATACGAGAAGGGGCCCATGTGGAGCGGCACGCCCTCGTGGAGCAGAGGATTCCAGAAGCGCAGCTCGCCGTGGCTCAGTCCCTCGCCGACGAACCGCTTGATGGGGAAGAAGGTCCGCGTGATGTCCCTGAAGAAGAATGCCTCGCCGCCGAGGAGCGGTCGCGCGAACGGCAGCAGGGCGGCCGTCGCCGCGGCGGCAACCGACGCGCTCCAGGAGCGATCCCAGGCGCTCTTCGGCCTCAAGGCTTTCCGGCGATCCCGCGGACGCCCCGGGCCGGAACGCCCGCAGCGAGCGTCCGGGGCGGCACGCTCCCGGTGACGACGCTGCCCGCCGCGACGAAGCTGCCCTCACCGATGGTCACTCCGGCCAGGATCGTGACGTTCGCGCCCACGAAGGCGCCGCGCTCGATGGTGACCGGGGCCGCCATGGGAGGGAAGTGCGGCTGCAGCGGGTGGTCGGCGTAGCCCACGTTCATGTGGGTCAGCACCAGCACCCGCTCCGCCAGCGTCACCTGGTCCGCGAGCCGGACCGCGTCGGCGAGGTCGATCAGGCACTCGTCGCCGAGAAAGCACTCGGAGCCGATGCTGAGCCCCGACAGGCCGCGCCGGTACAGGTTGAAGAAGCGGACGTCGTGCAGGATCGTCCGTCGGCCGATCTGCGCGCCCAGGAGCCGTAGATAGGCGGCGCGCAGCTGCGGGAACATCAGGACCCGATAGGGCGCGAGGGCCAGGGTGAAGAAGCCGAAGCGCGCGGCCCTGGCGAGCCCGATCTCCCCGAAGGCCTTCACGCGGCGCTCCGCCGCAGGGCGGCGCGAAAGCGCCACAGCTTCACGAAGTAGTCGATGGAGTCCCGGATGCCGCTGACCTTGGAGGTCTTGTCGAAGCGCCGGACGAACGCCCCCGGGATCTCGCGGACCACGAGGCCGGAGCGCAAGGCCCGCACCATGATCTCGGTGTCCCAGAACCAGCCCGGGTCGCGCACGACGTCGAGGAGGGGCAGGAGGCGCTCCCGGCGGAAGAACTTGTAGCCCGTCTCGGTGTCGTGGAAGGGAACCCCGAGCAGGCGCCGCACCAGCCAGGAGTAGCCGCGGCTCATGAGCTCCCGATCGAGGGCGCGCAGCCGGAACAGGTAGACCCGCCGCAGCGTCGCAACGTCGGCGCCCGCCTCGATCGCCTTGACCAGGGACGGGATGTAGCGGCAGTGGACTTCCAGGTCGATGTCCAGGTAGCCGGCGATCTCGCCGCGCGCGGCGCGGAAGCCGTCGCTCACCGTCGCGCCCCGCCCCTGGTTGCGCTCGTGGAGGATCACCCGCAGGTCGTGGTCCGGGTGGGCGGCGACCACGCGGGCCAGGAGCTCGCGCGTGCGGTCACGGCTCATGTCGTCGACGAAGACGATCTCCCAGGGCCGCCCGAGGTCCGCCAGGGTGTCGAGGATCTCGGAGACGCTCTCCTCGAGCACGTCCTCCTCGTTGTAGCAGGCGAGCACCAGGCTGAGGTAGGGCTTCCGGGCCGCGGTCATTCCAGGCTCTGGACGACGGCATCCAAGACCCGCTCGACGTCCGCGTCGCCCATCTCGGCGTGGATCGGCAGGCGCACCAGGGTGGCGGCCACCTTGGCGCTGACCGGGAAGTCCGTCCCGTCGAGTCCCAGGGCGCGTCCGAAGGGAGAGGAGTGCAGCGGGACGTAGTGGAAGGCCGCGCCGATGCCGTTCGCCTTGAGCGAGGCGATGCAGCGCGCCTGCGAGGCAGGGTCCGGGAGGAGCATGTAGAAGATGTGGTGGTTGAGCGCGCGGTCTTGGGGCTCGGGGCACAGCCTCACGCCGCTGTCCGACGCCCAGCGGGAGAGGCCCTCCCGGTAGCGGGCGGCGATCGCCGCCCGCCGCGAGGCGATCTCGGCCTGCTTGTCGAGCTGCGCGTCGAGGATCGCGGCCAGCACGTCGGACAGGATGTAGCTCGAGCCCTCGGCCACCCAGGTGTACTTGTCCACCTCGCCGCGCAGGAACGCGCTGCGGTTCGTGCCCTTCTCGCGGATGATCTCCGCGCGGCGGGAGGCCTCCTCGTCGTGCAGGGCGAGCGCCCCGCCCTCGCCGCACGAGAGGTTCTTCGTGTCGTGGAAGCTCAGGCAGCCGGCGTCGCCCAGGCTGCCCAGGGGCCGGCCTCGCCACGAGGCGCCGATCCCCTGGGCCGCGTCCTCGACGACCTTGAGGCCGCGACGCCGGGCGATCGCGAGGAGCTCGTCCATCCGAGCCGCGATCCCGGCGTAGTGCACCGGCAGGAGCGCCGTCGTCCGGTCCGTCAGCCGGCGCTCGACGTCGGACGGGTCCAGGCCCAGGGTTTCCTCCTCGATGTCGGCGAGGACCAGGCGGGCGCCGGCGCGGAGCACCGCGTTGGCGGTCGACACGAAGGTGAACGAGGGCACGACCACCTGCTGCCCCTCGGTGAGGCCGAGCGCCATCAGGGCGAGCTCGAGGGCATGGGTGCACGAGGTCGTCAGGAGCACGCGCCTGACGCCGAGGAGGGCCTCGAGCCTCCGCTCGACGCGCTGGCCGAAGGGCCCGTCCCCGGCGGTCCGGCCGCGGAGGGCCTCGCGGATCCGTGCGATCTCCCGCTCGTCGTAGGACGGCCGAGACAGCGGGATGGGGGTCGCTGGCGCCATCTCGGGTGTTTCGGCCGGGTATGCTAGCACCCCGGAGGCCGGAATCTCTTGACACCTCCCGCGTGTCGGCGCTAACATTTCGCGACTAAGTTACGGACAAATTTAGGTTTTCTCGAACTCTTCATGCCCGTCAAACTCGGCGAGTTGCTGGTCAAGGAGAACATGGTGACTCCCCAGCAGCTCCAGGAGGCGCTCAACCACCAGAAGGCCCATGGGGGCAAGCTGGGGAAGGCCTTCGTCTCGCTCGGCTACGTGCGCGACGAGGAGATCACGAGCCTCCTGTCCCGCCAGTACGGGGTCCCTTCGATCAACCTCGACCACTTCGAGGTGGACCCGGGGATCATCAAGATCATCCCGGCGGAGACCTCGCGCAAGTACCAGATCCTGCCCCTCTCGCGTTCGGGCGCGACCCTGACCATCGCCATGGCGGACCCGACCAACGTGTTCGCCATGGACGACATCAAGTTCATGACCGGCTACAACGTCGAGCCCGTGGTGGCCTCGGAGATCTCCCTGGAGGAGGCGATCGAGAAGTACTACGGGTCCACGCGCTCGCTCCAGCTGCGCCAGGACGGGGGCTCGGGCGTGGCCGGCGCCGGAGGGTTCCTGCTGGGAGGCAACGCGCCGTCCCTCAAGGACGTCATCGAGGGCCCGACCTTGAGCCTCGACGACATGGCATCGGTCGGCCTCTCCGAGGTCGACATCGACGCGATCGGCGAGGAGGAAGCCGACGTCGAGCAGGTCAAGACCGAGGAGGACGAGATCGACCTCGGCAGCCTCGCCAAGTCCTCCGAGGCGGCGCCGGTCGTCAAGCTCTCGAACGTCCTGCTCATCGACTCGCTGAAGCGCGGCGCGTCCGACATCCACATCGAGCCCTACGAGAAGGAGTTCCGCGTCCGGTTCCGGATCGACGGCATCCTCTACAACGTGATGGCGCTTCCCATGCGCTTGAAAGATCCGCTCACCTCGCGCATCAAGATCATGGCGAAGCTGGACATCGCCGAGAAGCGGCTGCCCCAGGACGGCCGCATCAAGATCCGGCTCAAGATCGAAGAGAAGAGCCGCGACATGGACTTCCGGGTCTCCTGCCTGCCCACGCTCTGGGGCGAGAAGATCGTGCTGCGGCTGCTCGACAAGACGAAGCTCATGCTGGACATGACCAAGCTGGGCTTCGAGCCGCACTCCCTCGAGCGCTTCAAGCGGGCCATCGACAAGCCGTACGGCATCGTGCTCGTGACGGGCCCGACCGGGTCGGGGAAGACGAACACGCTGTACTCGGCCATCGCGGCGCTGAACAAGCCGGACACGAACATCATGACCGCCGAGGACCCGGTGGAGTTCAACCTGCCGGGGATCAACCAGGTCAACATCAAGGACGCCATCGGCCTGAACTTCGCCGCGGCGCTGCGCTCCTTCCTGCGCCAGGACCCGAACACCATCCTGGTCGGAGAGATCCGCGACTACGAGACCGCCGAGATCGCGGTCAAGGCGGCCCTGACCGGCCACTTGGTGCTCTCGACCCTCCACACGAACGACGCCCCCTCGACGGTGTCGCGCCTCGTGAACATGGGCATCGAGCCGTTCCTGG
>DASSJI010000158.1:0-3202 GCA_035691285.1 Vicinamibacteria bacterium
GGCGAGGCTGATCTCGAACCCCGGGGCGATGCCGCTCGTGTCGCCGAAGACGGCGCCGAGCATCGGCGTCGCGTCGAACGTCACGCTCTCGCCGACGCTGAGGTTCCAGCCCAGCCAGGCGGACGCCGTGCCGCGGTCCTCGTAGTTGTAGCGCGCCTCGAGATGGAGCCCGCCCCGGTCGGCCCTCAGGACAGGCGACACGAACGCATCCTCTCCGGGGACGAAGTAGGCGAGGGCGGCCGCCGACACCTCCCACACGGGCTCCTCGCCTCGGATCGGAAGCGGCACGAGGGTCGTGGCGGCGACCGCGGCGCCGAGCATCGCGAGCCTCCTCATCCGCCCAGGGCGATCGCGACGCCCACCAGGAGCAGCCCCACGGCCATGTACACCAGGCCCGCCAGCCAGCGGTTCGTGTTCGCGTGGCGACCCCATTCGTAGCCCGTGACGAACAGGAGCGCCACCAGCAGCCCGTTGGAGACCCGCAGCGCCACCCACGGGTTCCGGATGAGGACGAACGGCAGCACCACGGGCACGACCGAGAGGAGGACGAGCAGCAGGCACGCCAGCCCGCCCAGCAGGTCCTCGCGCTCGATGCGCGTCGGCGCCGGCGCGGCCCCCAGGGCCATCTCGCGAACCTGGCGATAGACACGGCGGCGCTCCTCCTCGGGCTGGAGCGAGACCAGCGTGCCTTCCAGGCTCGCCTCGACGACGGCGAGCGCCGCAGCCTCGTCCGGAGCGCTCTGCACGGCGAGGATCGCCCTCGCGCGCCGCGCCCGCTCCAGCATCGCACCCATCACGTACATGCCGCCGTCGATGACTCCCCAGGCCACGTTGCAGCCGATGGCTGCGATCATCAGCTCCCGGGCGCCGGCCCGGCCGTCCTCCAGGGCCAGCTCCGTCGTGAGCGTGATGGTGAGCACCATGATCAGGCCGAACAGCACCTCGCCCAGCCGGTCGCCCGGGTCCAGGTAGCTCCGGACGAATGCCCTCATCGCGCCTCCGGGGAAGTCCGCGCCCTGAGCCCGGCCCAGGCCACGACGGCACAGGCCAGCGCCAGCACGGAGGCGGTGAGGAAAACGCGGGACACCCCCACCGTGAACGCCTGCCGGAACGCCGCCTCGAACTGGCCCTCCATGCCCTCGGGCAGGATGCGCGCTCCCGTGCTCGCGGACTCGACGACGGCCTGGCGCCACGCCTTCGTGATCTCGCGGATCTTCTCGACACCGAGGCCGGTGGAGGCGAGACGGGGGAAGTAATCGGCCCTCGACGCGTCGAGGAACACCGCCGTCAGCGTGGCGGCTCCCAGCGCCCCGCCGACCTGCATGGCGGCGTTGTTGAGGGCCGCGGCGCTTCCGGAGCGCTCGGGGGGCACCGACGCGAGCACCACGTCCGTGACCGGCGTGATGACCGAGATGTTGCCGGCGCCGATCAGCGCGAGCCCGAGCAGCACGGCGAGGTACGGCGTGTCCGGGCGCAGGAACGCCAGCCCCCCACATCCCGCGGCCACCAGGAGGAGGCCGCCCAGCAGGACGGGGCGCGGCCCCTTCCGCGCGAGAAGCCCGCCCACGGCCGACGAGCACGCCGCGGCCACCACCACCATCGGCAGGACCCGCAGCACGGCCGGGACCGCCCCGAGTCCCTGGACGCGCTGGAAGAAGTAGAGCAGCGGCAGGATCGCGCCTCCGATCGCGAGGGCGATCAGCGTCCCGCAGGCGAGCGCC
Source organism: Vicinamibacteria bacterium (assembly GCA_035691285.1). Lineage (GTDB taxonomy): Bacteria > Acidobacteriota > Vicinamibacteria > Fen-336 > Fen-336 > DATFEN01. The sequence continues at coordinate 1,722 of DASSJI010000158.1, forward strand.
GCGTTCAGCTCGCGGCTGCGAAAGAGGTGCAGGTCGAGCAGAGGATCGGCCACCCGGCGCTCCCACCAGACGAACGCGATCAGCGCGCCGGCCCCGACGGCAAGGGACTGCAGCACGCGCGGGTGGCCCCAGCCCTGGTTGCTGGCCCCGATCACGCCGAACACCAGCGCCAGCAGCGCGACGGCCACGACCAGGCCGCCCACGCCGTCGACGTTCTTCCGCTCCGCAACGGTCGTCTCGGGCGCGAACGCCCAGACCCCGAGGCCGCCCAGCGCCGCGACCAGCGCCGGCGCAAGGAAGCCGGCCCGCCACCCGAACGCCTCGATGACGACGCCCGCGACCAGCGGACCGAGGGCGACGCCCAGGGCCGACAGGCCGAGGAAGAGGCCGATGGCCCGCGCCCGCTCGGACTCCGGGAAAAGGCTCATGACGAGGGCCAGCGCGAGGGGCCCGACGGCCGCGTTGCCGATCCCGTCCAGGCCGCGGGCCAGGGCGAGCTGGCCGGCGGAGCCGCACACGGCCGCGAACAGCGAGGACGCCACGATGACGCCGGCCCCGATGACGAGAACCCGCCGGCGTCCGCGGGTATCGCCGAGCACGCCTCCCAGGAGCATGAAGGCGCCGAAGAGCAGCTTGCTCAGCGTCATCACGACCTGCATCTGCGCAGTCGTGGCGCTCAGCTCGCTGCCCGCGTCCCGCAACGAAAGCGAGAGCACTCCGCCGCTCACCTCGTTCGTGAGGCCGACGAGAACGCACGAGGCGAACGCCAACCAGCGGCGCATCAGAAGCTCCATCCCAGAGCGAACGTGACGCCGTAGTCGTCGGTCGGCGCGCCCTCGGTCGCCGGCTCGCTGTCGTAGCTCTCGTAGCCCCGCAGCGTCACGTAGAAATCCCTGACCAGCTCCCGCTTCAGATTCGCCTGCACCTCGATGCGCTGGCGGCTGGCGTCGCTCAAGCCGGTGAAGCCGGCCAGCGTCACGGACACGTCGATCTTCGGGAAGTCGTAGGCGAAACGATCGTAGCTCAGAACCGCCGTGGCCTCGACGTTCGTGGTCGATTCGCCGTTCACGGGCTTCTCCCGGTTCAGGCTGATCCCGGCGCTGGCCAGGAGGCGGTCACGCTGGCTGCGGGCCAGGAAACGGCCGCCCCCGGCAGTCGCGGAGCTGCGCAGGTCGAAGCCCAGCTCCCGGTTGTGCTCCAGCTTCCCCTGGAGCAGCGCGACCCAGCGGTCCTCGAAGCGCCGCGCGTAGCCGAACGACAGGTTGGCGCGCTGTGTGGCGTCGGCGTCGGGCTGCGTGGTGAAGTTCGCGCTGGCGTCGAGGCTGACCTCGAAGCCGGGCCGCTCGACGCCATGTCGAGGGTGAACAGCTCGCTCGCGCTGGTATAGCTGGCCCCGGCGTCGATCGAGCCGTCCAGGCGCCTCCAGAAGCTCGTGTAGAGGCGGCGGATGCGCACGATGCTCGAGAGCTCCACCGTCGCCT
>DASSJI010000159.1:0-11363 GCA_035691285.1 Vicinamibacteria bacterium
CGCGATCCCTCGCTGCGCTCGCGATCGCGCGGGGGCCCCTGGTGAGCTCCCCACGCAACGTGTCCGACGAGGGGCTGGCGGTCCGCGTCATCCCGTGCCTCGACGTCGACGCCGGCCGGGTGGTGAAGGGGGTCAACTTCACCGGCCTGCGAGACGCCGGCGACCCGGTCGAGATGGCGGCCGTCTACGACGCCGAGGGCGCCGACGAGCTGGTGTTCCTCGACATCACCGCCTCGTCCGAGGCGCGTCCCATCGTCCTCGACATGGTCCGGCGCGTGGCCGAGGCGGTGTTCCTGCCCTTCAGCGTGGGCGGCGGCGTGCGCAGCGTGGAGGACGCCGACGCGCTGCTTCGCGCCGGCGCGGACAAGGTGGCCGTGAACACCGCCGCCGTCCAAGACCCCGCGCTCCTCGACCGCCTGTCGCGGCGCTTCGGGGCCCAGGCCGTCGTGCTCGCCGTCGACGCGCGCCGGCGGGACGGCGGCTTCGAGGTCGTGATCCACGGCGGTCGCACGCCGACCGGCAAGGACGCCCTGGCCTGGGCCCGCGAGGGCGCCTCTCGCGGCGCGGGCGAGATCCTGCTCACGAGCATGGACCGGGACGGGACACGGGACGGCTTCGACGTCCCCTTGACGCGGGCCGTGGCCGACGCCGTGCCGGTGCCCGTGGTGGCCTCGGGCGGCTGCGGCTCGGTGGAGCACATGGCCGAGGTGTTGACCGAGGGCCGGGCCAGCGGCGCGCTGGCCGCCTCGCTGTTCCACTTCGGCGAGCTGCGGATACCTGAAGCGAAGGCGCGCTTGCACGCCGCCGGCGTCGAGGTGCGGCTGTGAGGCTCGCGATGCCCGAGGGCCTCGCGTTCGGTCCCGACGGCCTGCTGCCGGTGGTCGTGCAGGACCGCGCGAGCGGAGACGTGCTGATGGTTGCGTTCGCGAACGCCGAGGCTCTCGCGCGCACGGCCGAGACGGGCTTCGCCCACTTCTGGAGCCGCAGACGGCAAGCGCTGTGGCTGAAGGGGGAGACGTCGGGCAACCGCCTGCGGATCAGGGCCCTCCTCGCCGACTGCGACCGCGACGCCCTGCTGATGGTCGCCGAACCGGAAGGTCCGGCGTGCCACGCGGGCACGCGAACCTGCTTCGGCGACGCCACGCCGACGGCCGCGGGCGTGCTCGACGAGCTCCGGCGCGTGATCGACGAGCGCCGGCAGCGCGGCGGCGAGGGCTCCTACACCGCGAAGCTCTTCGCCAAGGGCCTCGACCACACGCTGAAGAAGCTCGGCGAGGAGGCGACCGAGGTGATCCTGGCCGCGAAAGGGGAGAGCGACGAGCGGCTCGCCGAGGAAGCTGCCGACCTGGCCTACCACCTGCTCGTGGTCCTGGCCCAACGCGGCCTCGCCCCCGATCGCGTGCTGGACGTGCTGCGGGCGAGGCGGCGGTGAAGGGCACGTCGTTCGCGGAGTACGAGCGCCTATCGGCTTCGGGCGGCCTGGTGCCCGTCTCTCGCGAGCTGCCGGGGGACCTGCTCACGCCGGTCGGGGCGTTCCTCTCCCTCGGACAGGGAGCCGTGCGCGCCTTCCTCCTCGAGAGCGTCGTGGGCGGCGAGCGCCTCGGGCGCTACTCGTTCCTGGGGCGCGATCCAGCCGCGACCCTCGAAGTCCGGGGCGGGCGCGTGCTCCTGCGGGACCGGGACGGAGAGCGCGAGCGGTCGGGCACGCTGCTCGACGCGCTCAGGGAGGCTCTCCGCCCCCGCGCCGTGCCGGTGCCCGGGCTGCCGCGCCTGACCGGCGGCGCGGTGGGCTATCTCACCTACGACGCGATACGGCTGTTCGAGCGCATCCCGGACCGCCACCGGTCGGCGGCGGGCCTGCTCGCCTCGTTCTCGATCTACCGGAGCCTCGTGGCCTTCGACCACGTCCGCCAGCGACTCGTGCTCATCGCGCTGGCGGAGCCCGGCTCGCGGAGCGCCTACGAGGCCGCGGAGCGCGCCCTCGACGAGCTCGCGGCCGGGCTGCGCCGCGCGCCCGCCGCGCCGGCGCGCGGAGAGCCGCTCGCGCTTCCCGGCGCCCCGTTCGAGGACGGGGCCGGTTACGAGGCGGCGGTCTCCAGGGCGCGGGAGTACATCGCCAGGGGCGACATCTTCCAGGTGGTGCTGTCGCGCCAGCGCCAGGCCCGCGGGGACGCCGATGCGTTCGCCGTCTACCGGGCCCTGCGCACCGTGAACCCGTCTCCGTACATGTACTTCCTGAAGGAGGACGGTCGCGCGGTGGCCGGGGCCTCGCCCGAGATGCTCGTCCGCGTCGAGGGCGCCCGCGTCGAGGCGCGCCCCATCGCCGGCACGCGGCCGCGCGGCGCGACACCCGAGGACGACGAGCGCCTGGGCCGCGAGCTGCTCGCCGACCCCAAGGAGCGGGCCGAGCACCTGATGCTCGTGGACCTCGGGCGCAACGACCTGGGCCGCGTGTGCCGATACGGCAGCGTGCGCGTCCCCGAGCTGATGGTCCTCGAGCGCTACAGCCACGTCATGCACATCGTCAGCTCCCTGACGGGAGAGCTGCGGGAAGGCCGGGACGCGCTCGACGCGCTGGCGGCGACCTTTCCGGCGGGCACGCTGTCGGGCGCGCCGAAGATCCGGGCGATGGAGATCATCGACGAGCTGGAGCCCGCCCCGCGCGGCCTCTACGGGGGCGCTCTCGGCTACGCGGACTTCACGGGCAACCTCGACTTCTGCATCGCGATCCGGACCGTGGTCGTCGAGGCGGGCCGCGCGACGCTCCAGGCCGGCGCCGGGATCGTGGCCGACTCCGATCCCTCCGCCGAGCGCCGGGAGACGGAGGCCAAGGCGCTGGCCATGCTCGAGGCGCTCCGCCTGAGCCGGGAGATCGCGGCGTGGCGCTGAGGGTCCTGCTCGTCGACAACTACGACTCCTTCACGTACAACCTCGACCAGTACCTTGGCGAGCTGGGAGCGGAGACGGTCGTGGTGCGCAACGACGCGATCGGCGCCGACGCGCTGCTCGAGAGCGGAGCGCAACGCATCGTGATCTCTCCCGGACCCGGGACGCCCGACCAGGCCGGCATCAGCCTGGAGCTGGTGCGGAAGGCCGCGGGCCGCGTGCCCGTGCTCGGCGTGTGCCTCGGCCACCAGGCCCTCGGCCAGGCGTACGGCGGCCGCGTGGTGCGGGCGCCCGCGCCGATGCACGGCAAGACCTCCGAGATCCACCACGGGGGCACCGGCCTGTTCCGGGGCGTGCCGAGCCCGTTCACCGCCACGCGCTACCACTCCCTCGTGGTTGCACGCGACAGCGTGCCCGACTGCCTGGACGTCACGGCCTGGACCGCAGACGGCCTCGTGATGGGGCTGCGCCACCGCGAGCACCCGCTCCTGGGCGTCCAGTTCCACCCGGAGAGCATCCTGACGAGCTCGGGCAAACAGCTCCTGCGCAACTTCCTCGAGGGCGCCGCTTGAAGACGCTGCTCGCGAAGGCCCTGGGCGGCGCGCGCCTCAGCGAGGACGAGGCGGGAAGCGCGATGGCGGCAATCATGGACGGCGAGGCGACGCCGGCGCAGATCGGGGCCCTGCTCGCGGCCCTGGCGGTGCGCGGCGAGAGCGAGGACGAGGTCGTGGGCTTCGCCCGCGTGATGCGCGCCCGCGCTCTCGCCGTGAAGGCGCCGGGCGCCGTGGACACCTGCGGGACGGGCGGCGACGGCGCCCGCACCTTCAACATCTCGACCGCCGCGTCGCTGGTCGTCGCGGCCTGCGGCGTCCCGGTGGCCAAGCACGGCAACCGCTCCTCGAGCGGGGCGTGCGGCAGCGCCGACGTCCTCGAGGCTCTGGGCGTCCGCCTCGACCCCGGGCCCGCCGTCGTCCAGCGGAGCCTGGACGAGTCGGGCTGGGGCTTCCTGTTCGCCCCGGCCTTCCACGCCTCCACCCGACACGCGGTCGGCCCGCGCCGTGAGCTGGGCGTGCGCACCGCGTTCAACCTCCTGGGGCCGCTGACGAACCCGGCGCTGCCCGAGGCCCAGGTGGTCGGGGTGCCGCGCGCCGAGCTCGTTCCCTTCGTCGCGCGCTGCCTGCGCCGGCTGGGCGTGAAGCGCGCGTGGGTCGTCCACGGCGCCGGCCTCGACGAGATCGGCCTCGAGGGCGAGACCGCGGTGGCGGCCTTCGACCAGGCCGGCGAGCGCGCGTTCGCCGTCCGTCCCGAGGACGCCGGGCTGCCCGGCGCCCCGCTCGCGGCCCTGCGCGGGGGTGACGCCGCCGCCAACGCGCGGGCCACGACCGAGCTGCTCCAGGGGCGGCGGAGCCCCCTCCGCGACGCCGTCGTGCTCAACGCCGCCGCGGCCCTCGTCGTGGCCGGCCGCGCGAAGGACCTGCGCGAGGGCGCGGCGCAGGCTGCCGAGGCGATCGACGGCGGCGGCGCCGCGGCGCTGCTCGAGCGCGCCAGGGGGATCAGCGTCTCGTGAGCGCTCCCGTCGGCGTGATCGGCGAGATCGTCGCCCGGACGCGAGCGCGCGTCCACGAGCTGCGCCGGTCGCTGCCCCTGGACCGGATCCTCGCGCTGGCGCCCACGCCCGGGGCGCGCCGCTCGTTCTCGCGGGCGCTGCTGCGGGAGGGCCGGGTCAACATCATCGCCGAGTACAAGCGGCGCTCGCCCTCCCGCGGCGTGATCCGGGCGGACCTCCACCCCGTCCGGGCGGCCCAGGCGTACGAGAGCGCCGGGGCCGCGGCCCTCTCGGTCCTCACCGAACCCGAGTACTTCGGGGGGCGCGTCGACGACCTCCAGGAGGCTCGCTCGGCGACGCTGCTGCCGACGCTGCGCAAGGACTTCATCGTGGACCCCTACCAGGTGTGGGAGTCCTGGATCGCCGGCTCCGACGCGCTGCTGCTGATCGTCGCGGCGCTCTCGGACGCAGAGCTCCTGATGCTGCTCAAGACGGCGGCCGAGGCGTCGATCGAGGCGCTCGTCGAGGTGCACGACGAGGAGGAGCTGCGTCGAGCGGTGGGCGGCGGCGCCCAGATCCTCGGGGTCAACAACCGGGACCTGCGCAGCTTCGAGGTCTCGTTGGACACGTCGCTGCGCCTGGCTCCGGACATCCCGGACCACGTGGTCGCCGTCGCCGAGAGCGGCCTCGGGAGCGGCGCGGACGTGCGGCGCCTGCGCGACGCGGGCTACGACGCGTTCCTGATCGGCGAGCACCTGTTGCGAGCGCCGGAGCCGGGCGCGGCCCTCGAGGCGCTGCTCGTCGAGGCGGGCGATCCCGGGCCGGGGGGACTCGCGCGATGAGCGGGCGGCTCTTCGTCAAGGTGTGCGGGATCACGTCGGAGGAGGACGCGCGGCTCGTGGCCGACGCCGGCGCCGACGCTCTCGGCCTGGTCTTCTGGCCGAACAGCCCGCGCGCGGTGGGCTTCGAGGCGGCGCGCCGGATCGCCGCCGCGGCGCCGCCGGCGCTCGTGCGCGTGGGCGTGTTCGTGGACGCGGGGGCGGAGGCCATCGCGCGAGCCGTCGACGAGGTCGGGCTCGACCTCGTCCAGCTCCACGGCGAGGAACGGCCGGAGCTGCTCGAGGCCCTGCCGCGTCGGGCCTGGAAGGCGCTGCGCGTGGGCGACGGCCTTGCGGCGGCGGACGTGGCGCCGTGGTCCCGGGCCGCGGGCGTGCTGCTCGACACCCGTGTTGCCGGCACACCGGGCGGGACCGGGCGCTCCTTCGACTGGAGGCTGGCGGCGGCCGTGCGCGACCGGATCGGGTTCCTCGTCCTGGCGGGCGGGCTCGACGCCTCCAACGTGGCCGAGGCCGTCGCGGCGGCTCGCCCCGACGGCGTCGACGTGTCGAGCGGCGTCGAGCGCGCGCCGGGCCGCAAGGACGCCGCGAAGCTGCGTGCCTTCGTCGAGGCGGCGCGGCGCGCCTCGTGACGCTCCCGGACGAGAACGGCCGCTTCGGGCCCTACGGCGGGCGTTACGTCCCCGAGACGCTCATGGAGCCGCTCCGCGAGCTCGAGCAGGCCTACGCCGCGGCGCGGCTCGATGCCGCGTTCCGCGCCGAGCTCCAGGGGCTGCTGCGTGACTTCGTCGGCCGCCCGACGCCGCTGACCCTCGCGTCGCGGCTCTCGCAGGAGCTCGGGTGCCGCCTGCTCCTGAAGCGCGAGGACCTGGCCCACACGGGCGCCCACAAGATCAACAACGCGGTCGGCCAGGCGCTGCTCGCGCGGCGCATGGGCAAGCGCCGCGTCGTGGCCGAGACCGGTGCCGGCCAGCACGGCGTGGCGACGGCCACCGTGTGCGCCCTGCTCGGGCTCGAGTGCGTCGTCTACATGGGCACCGAGGACATGGCACGACAGGCCCCCAACGTCCAGCGCATGCGCCTGCTCGGGGCGGAGGTGCGCGCGGTCGGGTCCGGCTCGCGCACGCTGAAGGACGCGATCAACGAGGCGATGCGGGACTGGGTCACGAACGTGCGCACGACCCACTACCTGCTCGGCTCCGTGCTCGGCGCCCATCCCTACCCGATGTTGGTGCGCGACTTCCAGGCCGTGATCGGCGAGGAGGCGCGCTGCCAGGTGCTGGGCCAGGAGGGCGTCCTGCCCGACCTGCTGGTCGCCTGCGTGGGCGGCGGCTCGAACGCGATCGGCCTCTTCCACGCCTTCCTGGGCGACCCGGTCGCGATGGTCGGGGTCGAGGCCGGCGGGCGCTCGCCGCGGCCGGGCGACCACGCGGCGCGCTTCCTGGGCGGCGGCGCCGCGGTCGGCGTCCTCCACGGGACGCGCACCTATCTCCTGCAGGACGAAGCCGGGAACGTGCTGCCGACACACTCGGTGTCGGCGGGACTCGACTATCCCGCGGTCGGCCCGGAGCATGCCTTCCTCCGTGACGCAGGGCGCGTCCGCTACGACGCCGTGAGCGACGAGCAGGCGCTCTCCGCGTTCCGTCTGGTCTCGCGACTCGAGGGCGTCCTGCCCGCCCTCGAGTCCGCCCACGCGGTCGGCTGGCTCGTGCGCGAGGCCCCGGGGCTCCGCGGCCGCCTGATCGTCCTCAACCTGAGCGGCCGCGGAGACAAGGACCTGGGCGCTTTCGAGGCTGCGGCCGGCTGAGCGATGCCCCGCATCCGCTCCTGCTTCGCCGGCGGCCGCAAGGCCTTCGTCGCCTTCGTCACCGCCGGCGACCCGACGCTCGACAGGACGGTCGAGCTGGCACTCGAGCTCGACGCCTCCGGCGTCGACATTCTCGAGCTCGGCGTGCCCTTCAGCGATCCACTGGCTGACGGCCCCGTCATCCAGCGCTCGAGCGAGCGCGCGCTACGCGCGGGCGCGACCCTGGCCGGGGTGCTCGAGGCCGCGCGCCGGATCCGGGAGCGGTGCGCGCTGCCGATCGTGCTGTTCAGCTACCTGAACCCGCTGCTGCGCCACGGGCTCCCACGCGTCGCCCGCGAGGCGCGCGCCTGCGGCGTGGACGGAGTCCTGGTCACGGACATGCCTCCCGAGGAGGCGGCCGATTGGCTCGCCGTCGCCAGGGACGTGGACCTCGACACGATCTTCCTCGCCGCGCCGACGAGCCCCGACGAGCGCCTGCGCCGCATCGCCTCGGCCTCCCGTGGGTTCGTCTACGCGATCAGTCGCACCGGCGTCACCGGCGAGCGCGACGCGCTCTCGGCCGACGCCGCGCCCCTCGTGGCGCGCCTCAGGGCCCTCACCTCCGAGCCCGTCGCCCTGGGCTTCGGCATCTCGACCGCGGAGCAGGTGCGTGCGGCGGCGGCGGTCGCGGACGGCGTCGTGGTCGGCAGCGCGCTCGTGCGCTTCCTGGAGGCGCACCCCCAGGGCGACGTCCGGGCATTCGTCCGGTCCCTGCGCACGCCAGCTTGACGAGCCGCCGCCACGTCCTATAATCGTCCCGATGTCGCCGGTGGGTCGTTGCTTCTATTACTTCTTTACCCGCTCCAGGGGAGCGGGTCGAGGGACCGTGTAGGCGGTTCTCACGACCGATCGGCCGAGAAAGCCCGCTCCCGGAAGCAACCGGGGCGGGCTTTTCGGTTTTCAGGAAGGTGGGGCAGGGATGAGCGGAAGTGGCGGCGGGCTCAAGGTGGCGATCCAGGGCGAGCTCTGGGCCTTCAGCCATGCCGCCGCGCTGCGCTGCCTCGGCGGCGGCATCGAGCTGCGGCCGAAGCCGACCTTCGACGAGCTGTTCGAGGCCGTGGCCACGGGCGAGGCCGATCGGGCCGTCGTCCCCATCGAGAACTCCCTGGCCGGGTCGATCCACGAGAACTACGATCGGCTGCGCGCCCAGGGCCTCCACATCGTGGGCGAGACCCAGCTCCGCATACGGCTCTGCCTCATCGCGCCGCCGGGGGCGACGCTGTCATCGATCCGCCGGGTGGCGTCCCACCCCGTGGCGCTGGCCCAGTGTCGCGGCTTCTTCAAGCAGAACCCGCGCCTCGAGGCCGTGCCGGCCTACGACACCGCGGGAGCCGTCAAGGACCTGATGCGGGCCGACGGGCTGGCGTCACAGGCGGCGATCGGCCCGCGGCTCGCGGCGGAGCACTACGGCGCCGCCGTCCTCGTCGAGGGCCTCGAGGACGACCCGCAGAACTACACGCGCTTCCTGCTGCTCTCCCGGGATCCCGGACCGCTCGGCGGCGCCACGAAGACGTCGCTGGTCTTTTCCCTGGAGAACGTCCCCGGGGCGCTCCACCGCGCCCTCTCCGCGTTCGCTTCGCGCGGCGTCGACCTGGCGAAGATCGAGTCGCGTCCGTTGCGCGGCCGCCCGTGGGAGTACGCCTTCTACCTCGACGTCCTCGGGGACCCTCAGGGCCCGGCGGGGGAGGCGCTCGCGGAGCTCGGCGGCATCGCACGGGAGCTGCGGGTCCTGGGCTCCTATCCGGAGGGTCTGCTGCGGAGCGCCGAGCCGGCGGAGGCGGCGCCATGAGCCCGCGGGAGGCGCAGATCGACGCCTGGCGCCGGCGCATCGACCAGATCGACACCCAGCTCATGCGGCTCCTCAACAGCCGTTCCGCCTGCGCCGTGGAGGTGGGCCGGATCAAGGCCGAGCTGGGCTTGCCGATCTATTCGCCTGAGCGCGAGGGCGAGATCCTCGAGCGCGTGATGCGGGAGAACCCCGGGCCCCTCGACCCGCTCGCCGTCCGGCGCGTGTTCGAGCGGATCATCGACGAGAGCAGGAGGCTGGAACGCGAGGCGGCCCTGAGCCGCGACGCCGTCAAACAGGAGTAGCCACATGGTCATCGTGATGGAGCAGGGCGCCTCCGAGGCGCAGGTGCAGCGGGTCATCGAGGCGCTGGTCGAGGCGGGCTACGACGTGCACCGGTCCTCGGGCGTGCAGCACACCGTCCTAGGCGCCGTCGGCACGCCGCACCTGGCCGTGGACCCGCGCTCGATCGAGATGTTCCCGGGCGTGCGCGAGGTGATCAAGATCAGCGAGCCCTACAAGCTCGTGGGCCGCACCTTCAAGCGCGACGACACCCTCGTCGACGTGGGCGGGGTCCGCGTCGGTGGCCCCGAGGTGGTGGTCATGGCGGGTCCCTGCTCCGTCGAGAGCCGGGAGCAGGTCGACGTCGTGGGCCGCAAGGTCGCCGCCTCGGGCGCCCGGGTCCTGCGCGGAGGCGCCTTCAAGCCCCGCACCTCCCCCTACTCCTTCCAGGGACACGGCGAGGCGGCGCTGCGCTGGATGCGCGAGACAGCCGACGAGAGCTCCCTGGCCGTCGTCAGCGAGGTGATGGACGTACGTCAGATCGAGATGATGCTGCGCTACGTGGACTGCCTGCAGGTCGGCGCCCGCAACATGCAGAACTTCGACCTCCTGAAGGAGCTGGGGCGCGTCCGCAAGCCGGTGCTCCTGAAGCGCGGGCTGTCCGCGACGATCGAGGAGTGGCTGCTCTCGGCCGAGTACGTCCTGGCGGGGGGCAACATGCAGGTGGTGCTCTGCGAGCGCGGCATCCGCACCTTCGAGAACGCCACGCGCAACACCCTCGACCTCTCGGCCATCCCGGTCGTGAAGAAGCGCAGCCACCTGCCGATCGTGGTGGATCCGAGCCACGGCACCGGCCGCCGCGACAAGGTCATTCCCATGGCCCGCGCCGCCGTGGCGGCGGGTGCCGACGGCCTGCTCATCGAGGTCCACAACGATCCCGACCACGCTCTCTCCGACGGCGCGCAGAGCCTGTTCCCCGAGCAGTTCGACACCTTGATGGGCGAGCTCAGGGTGATTGCGCCGGTGCTGGGACGCAGCCTGCCGCTGACAGGGGTGCCCGCTCCGCGCTGACCGACGCGAGGGTCCGGGGGCGGCCTTCTAGCCCGGCGCGACCACCCGGGTCTCGAACCCCCGGACACCCTCACGAAACCGGATGACCCGAGCGCCCCTTCGAAAGCCGGGCTTCCCGTAGCCTCCGTGGCCGGTGGCGCGTCCGTACGCGAGGCGGATGCCGTGGAGCGTCGCCTCGAAGTCGTTCAGATGGTCGTGGCCGCAGAACGCGCCCAGGACGTCCCCGCGCTCCACGAACGCCGCGAACAGCCCGGAGTTCACCGACGGGCAGCAGACCGGCTCGTGTCGGTAGCCGCGCTTGTCCCAGCCCTCGCGCCAGGCCTGGTGCCACTCCGGAAGCGGGATGTGCAGGAACGCGAGGGCAGGGACGCCGTGGTCAGCCCGGCCCTGGCGAAACCAGGCGATCTGGTCGGCGCGGATCCAGGCGTATGTCCCGTGGCCGGGCGGGGCATAGGCATGGGAGTCGAACAGGTAGAGCATGAGCGCCAGGCTGCGCTCACGCCCCTCGATGCGGAGGACATAGTTGCCGATGCCGGTGACCGCGCGGGGCCCCGGCCTTCCGAGGCAACCTGGCAGCGAGCGCAGGTAGCCGAAGACCTGCCTGCGACTGAACCGGCCCTCGTCGTCGTGATTGCCCAGGATCGGGGCCCACGGCAGGCCGCGCCTCAGGACGGGGCCCAGACCCAGGAGCAGCGCGGCCCGCGGGTCCACCGCGCGCCGGCCCTCGAGGATGTCCCCGGTCACCACCACGAGGTCGGGCGTCTCGGCATCCAACACGGCTTCGATGACTCCGCGTGTCCGACGGTCGCTAGCAGCGGAGGTGCCGAGGTGAAGGTCCGTGAGCTGCACGATCACGAAGCGGCCGTCCCGCCCGACCCGGAGCGCGTGCTGTCCTCGCATGCGCTGATAGTATCCAGGGTCGTGGACGCCATTGTCGCGACAGGCCTCGTCAAGCGCTTCCGCGACAAAGCGGCCGTCGACGGCGTGACCTTCCGCGTCGCCCGCGGCCGCTTCTTCGGGTTCCTCGGGCCGAACGGCGCCGGCAAGAGCACCACGATGAAGATGCTGACCGGGCTCCTGCGCCCCACGGCCGGCGACGGCGTGATCGAG
>DASSJI010000160.1:0-12122 GCA_035691285.1 Vicinamibacteria bacterium
GGGTCCTGCAGGTTGAAGTAGACGCTCTCGCGGGCGCGCGGATGCGGATCGAGGGGATGCAGCCGCTCGTCCTCGGCTGGGCTGGGCGAGGCGAGCCCTGCGACGGAGCGCGCCGCGGGCGCGGCAGCCTCGATCGCGTCGGAAAGGACCTGGACGCGGCCCGCCCCGCCGTCCACGAGCACCCGCTCGCCGGTGCGGATCCGGGCTGTCGCCCCGCGCACGTCCACGACGCAGGGCACGCCCAGCTCGCGGGCCACCACCGCGCCGTGGGACAGGAGCCCGCCGATCTCGGCGACCGCGCCGGCGGCTGCGGCGAGCAGGGGGCCGAAAGCGGCGTCGAGGACCGGGGCCACGAGCACCTCGCCCGGGCGCAGCTCGAGTGCGTCTCCTGCGCGCAGCACGCGCGCGGGTCCGGCGCCGACGCCCGCCGACGCCGGGATCCCGGCCCACGTCGCCGGAGCGTCCGCCGCGCCGGGCGGCGCGTCGCGATCGACCTCGCGCGGCGCCTCGAGCCGGCTCTCGCGCTCGTGGCTGTTGCGACGCCGAAGGAGGAGGGAGCGCGCCACCGGACGTCCGACGAGCAGCGCCACGAGCTCGTCGACGCGGAGGAAATGGACGTCCGCCGGCGAGGCGAGCAGGCCGCGCTCGACGAGGTGGCGCGCCGTGACTCGGGCGAGCCGGCGCCCGTGCGCCACGGCACGCACGGCGAGCGACTTGGTCCGCTCCCTCTCCCTGACCCCCCGCACGGCGCTTCCGAGGAGGGCGTCCGCGATCTGCCCCAGGAGCGGGCCGAGCCGGTGCCTCACGGCCTCGAGGTCCGCTTCCCGCGCGGCGGCCCGTGCCGCATGGCCGAAACCCGACGGGCGCTCGCCGGCCACGAGCGTCTGCAAGGCCGCGAGGACGGGCGTGCGATCGTCCTCCCACGCGGGGGACGCGAGGTCGGCCTCGGAGACGGAGCGGTGGCCGAACTCCGCGAGGAAGGCCCCAAGGCGTGCGCCGAGGGCGGGCGGCGGCTCGCCTTCCGGCGCCGCGAGCCACGCCCGCCACTCGGGGCTCCGCCGCGCCTCGGCTGCGAGCGCCTCGAGGGCGAGTGTGGGGCGCACGCTCTCGACGCCTTCGGTGCCGGCGAGGAGGCGGTTGGCGAGGTCCACAGGATCGCCAGGAAGGCGGCCCAGGAGGCCTTGCAGGAGTGCCAGCCGGAAACCGCAGGCTCCGGAGATGGCGACGTGCGCGCCGGCGACGTCGTCGCCCGTGGCCAGCCACTCGGCCCACAGCTCCGGGAGCCGATCGAACGGCGTGCGCTCCAGCGTTTCGAGCCCGGGAAGGGCGAGGATGCGCCGCTCCACCGCGTCGACCTCGGCGGGAAGGCGCCGCGCCATCGCGAGAAGGCGCGCCAGCACGCCCAGGATTCGCGGCAGCGCCCGAAGCGGCGGACGCCGCGAGGGGGGGCCGGCGGCACCCACGCCCAGCACCAGTCGCTCGGCGTCGGCGGCCGTCACGCCCGGCAGGCGCGCGCCGACCTCGAGGCACAGCGACAGGTTGAGATAGGCCCGGGCGCGATAGTGGACGAGGAACGGCCCCGGGACGTCCGCGGGCAGGATGCCGGCGCGCCGCGCCACCCTCGCGAAGGCCCGCTCCAGGAAAGCCACGACGCTGGACCACGTGAGCGGCGCGATCGGCCCCGGCAGCACCTCGCCCACGTTGGCCCGCGTGAGGCGGCGCGCGCCGGGGGGGAGCGTCTCGCTCCGTTCCACGGTGATCGGGCGCGACTGGAGCAGGACGAGGCCTTCGCCACCCCGGGCCCACTCGACGTCCTGGGGGGAGCCGAAGAGGCGCTCCGCCTCGAGCGCCAGCTCGACGATGTGCAACACGTCGGCTCGCCCGAGCGGGCCGTCCGCCGGCCCCGAGACCGCGCGGCTCGCGCGCTCGACACGATACGCCGCGGGGCGCACGCGGCCCGAGACCACCGCCTCGCCGCGCCCCGCGTGGGCCTCGACGAGGAGCGCGCCCCGCTCGCCGGGATGCTCCGTGAAGGCGACGCCCGCGGCGTCGGGCTCCACGAAACGCTGGACGAGCACGGCCATCCGGCCCCGGGGCGCGGCGACGGCGTCCGCATACGCGCCGGCGCCCGCCGAGGAGGCGAGACAGCGCTCCGCCGCGGCCACCACGTTCGTCTCCCCCGCGACGTCGAGGACCGTCACGTACTGGCCGGCGAAACTGGCTCCGTCCAGGTCTTCCGAGGTTCCCGACGAGCGCACCGCCACGCGTCCGCCGAAGGCCGCGTAGGCCTGCCGGAGCGCGGCGTGGCCGTCGGCGACCGCGTCGGCGCACAGCACGAAGCCGGGCGGCACGGGCAAACCCGCCTGGCGGAGCGCCGCGAGCGCCGCGGCCTTGGAGCCCACGCGGGCGCGATCCGACGCGCGCACCGCGTCGAGGTCGAGCACCGCGCGCCGCACGGCAGCGGATTCTAGCGCGGGGGCCGGCTCAGTAAGGCCGCGTCAGGAACTCGTAGGCGAACGCCGTGCCCAGGAACACGAGCGCGAGCTGGGCGCCGTGGGGCGCATGCTGCTTGAGCGCGTTCCAGAGCGCGGCGGCGGCGAGAAGGGCGGGCAGCATCGCCAGCAGCGTGACGAAGGCGCCGCCGAAGCCGAGGGCGTGATGCAGCGCCACGAGTGGCGGCGCGTCCACGACCACGCCGCCGTACAGCAGGAACAGGTGCAGGCAGAACACCTGCAGCGTCTCGTGGCCGAGGAGCGCCAAGGCGCGGAGCGCCTGTCCCTCCCGTGCGGCCGCGGCCTCGGTGGCCAGCAGCACGAGCAGGAGACCGCCCAGGCGCAGCAGCACGTAGCCGGGCGATACGCCCCAGAAGTCGACGCGCCCGGCCAGGGCCAGCGACAGGATCGCGCCGGAGGCGATGAGAGCGGCGGCGGCCGCAAGGCCGCGCCGCCGCCTCCGGGTCGCCTGCTGCCGGCCCAGCTCGGCCCCCGCAACGGTTCCCGCGAGCACGAAGGCCGAGAACGGGAAGACCGGGAAGTGGGAGCCGGTGCGCATGTCGAGGTAGGCGCCGACGGCAGGGTGTACGCGCTCGGCGACGCGCGCGCTCCAGACCCAGGGCCCCGCCGCGAGCACGACGAGGGTGAAGACCAGGGCGAGGCGCGTCCAGCGCACGCCGAAGACCGCCTGCAGCGCGATCACCACGAGCTGCGACAGCGCAATCACCTGCAGCGCATCGCAGGCGTAGAGGAGCGCCTTCTCCGCCGGGCTGGCCGCGAGGGTCTTCCACAGGGACGCGTAGGGTAGATGCAGGGCGTAGCCCACGCCCCAGACGAACAGCAGCCGCCGCGCCCGTCGCAGGCTGGCCCGGAGGGAGAGGGGCGCCCGGGGCAGGCCCGCCACGAAGCCCGAGGCGAACAGGAAGCCCGGCGCGGTCGAGCCGTGGACGACGAGCTGGAGCTGGTACAGCGGCAGGGCCCGAGCGGCGGGCGAGAGCACCGTCTCGAAGACGTGGCCCTGCACCATGAGCAGGGCCATCAGCCCCCGGAAGACGTCGATGTAGAGCTCGCGGTGCTTCGCGATCTAGGTCACCAGCGAGCCCGTCTCCGCGGCGCGCTTCACGTAGTCGAGCAGCACCGGCTCGGGGCGCGCGCCCACGAACTCGTGGCTCTCGCCCACGACGGTCTTGGGCACGCCCGAGATCTGGTACTTCCGGGCCAGGTCGGGATAGCCCGTCACCTCGACGCCGTCGGCCGTCACCTTGTCGGACTCCATCGCGAACTGGAAGGCCAGGCGGACCGCCCGGGGGCAGTAGGGTCAGGTGGGCGTCGAGAACACCTGGACGTGCACGGGACGGGCGAGCTCCCGGAGCGCGGCCTTCGTCTCCTCGCCGAGGCCGCTCTCGCCCCGCGAAACCAGCAGGATGGCGTCGATCAGGGTCCCGAACTCGTAGCCGCTCGGCAGGCCGTAGAGCCGGATCCCGTGGTCCTTGTCCTTGCCCAGCACGGCGACGGCGGGCGTCCGCGTGAAGCCCAGGGCCAGCACGCGCTCCTTGTCGAGGACGAAGTTCACCTCCTCGACCGAAAGCTTCGGGTCGAGGGCCGCGACCTCCTCGACCAGGCGCTTCACCTCCTCGGACTCGGGGTCCTGGAGGGCCTGGAAGGCCACGGCCAGCGTGACGGGCCCCTGGAGCGCCTGGAACTCGTCCTTGAGCTGCGAGACGACGTCGTCGCTGAGCAGGGCCATCTGTCCGCGTGTCCTCCTCGGCCAGTATAGCCGCCCCTAGCGCAGGACGACGATCTTTGCGGCGAGCGTCAGGAGCGTGATCGACACGCCGGCCTTCAGCACCCGAGCCGCGCCCTCAGATCCAGCTCTTGAACCAGAGCCAGGGCATGCGGCCGAACATCTCGTTGTGGAAGAGCCACAGGGGGATCGGACAGGCGGTCAGGATCGGGAAGAAGAAGAGGAAGAGGCCTAAGGCGACGCCGAGGTAGGCGAACGCCCACGGGCGCCAGCGCGGATCGCCGAGGCCGCGATCGAGGAAGAAGCCCAGGCTCAGGCACGAGTAGGGGAGCGCCTCGAAGAGGTAGTGGCTGAAGTTCAGGGTGCGGGGTGACAGGCCCCAGGGCACGTAGAGGCACGCGAAGCCGAGGCTTGCGAACAGCCGGCGAGGATCGCGGGCGCGGAGGCCCGTGACCAGGGCCGCCAGCGTCGCGGGCACCGACGCCCACCACAGCGCGGGGTTGCCGAGGGCCACGATGCCGTACACGTCGACGGCGTCCTGCTTGTAGTAGTACCAGGTCGGGCGGACGAGCCAGGGCCAGGTGTACCAGGGGCTGAAGTACGCGTGTGTCGCGTTCAGCGTGGCGTGGTAGTGCCAGATGGCCTTCTGCGTGCCCCAGAGGTGCTCCAGGCTCTGCGGGCGCATCACCGTGTAGTACGCGTAGCTCGCCACGTAGACGAGGGCCGGCAGCACGACGAACGCCATCACGACCAGCGCCGGATCCCGCCAGCGGAATGGCGCACGCCACCTGGCCGCGATCAGCGCGAGCCCGAGGAAGCCGGCCGCCCACAGGCTCGTCCACCGCGAGGACAGCGCGAGGCCCAGGCACAGGCCGAGGAGGAGCATGAAGCGGAAGGACAGCGCAGGCGCGAGCACGGCGCGCACCAGGGCGTACGCGGCGGCCACCTGGAACAGCACGGCGAAGATGTTGGTCATCGCCGTCCGGCTCTGCACCAGATAAACGCCGTCCAGCAGCAGGAGCGCAGCAGCGATCACCGCGGCGCGCTCGCTCGGCAGCACGCGGCGCGCGAGCAGGAAGAAGACCGGCGCGAGGAGCGAGCCCGCGATCGCCGGCGCGAGCCTCCAGGCGAAGGCGTCGTAGCCGAGGAGCTGCACGCCGAGCGAGATCAGGACCTTCGAGGTGGGCGGATGCACCCACTCCACCGGCGTCTCCCCCCGCAGGTAGGAGAGCGCGGCCTTGGCGTGGTAGACCTCGTCGAAGATCTCCTCGGGCGGGTAGGTGAGGCGCGGGAAGCGACAGGCCGCCGCCGCCAGGAAGAAGAGGAGCGCGAGCCAGAAGTCCCGGCGCGGGCCCGGCTCGGGAAGGCGGATCACGAGGCCGGGCTGGCGGCGGGCCCCGGGGCCTCCCGGACGTCCTCGGGGACGCTCCGCGCGCCGATCCGGCGCTCGACCGCCGCCTCTCCGAACTTGACCCAGCCCGAGGAGCCGAGCCGAAGGTAGACCTCGACCTTGGCGTCGCGGAAGGCGGCGTGCTGGAACATCGACTCCGGGGGGCCGGGGGAGTGGTAGCGCGCGTCGGACTTCAGCACCACGAGCGTGCGCTCGCGCGGCGCCAGCGGCTTGCGCGACGGCGCGACCTGCTTCCAGTCGCCGCCCCACTCCTCGAGAACCCCCTGGTCGTTCGGCCTGCGGAAGCCGGCGCTGGCCTGGATCGAGCCCCACGGGCGCTCGCCCTTGTTGCGCACCTCGAAGCGCACCGCCGGCGCGATGTACTGCTCCCCGGCCTTGGGCGCATCCACGGCCCAGTAGGTCTCGAGCGCCAGGACCTCGAGCTCGGCCCTGGGGTCGGGGGCCGCGCAGGCGCCGAGCGCGAGAGCCAGCACCAGGGGAACGCGTCGCCTCACGCCGCGCATTCTAGATCCCGAGGGGCAGGCGGATCCTGAAGCAGGCGCCCTTTCCCTCCGGCACCAGGTCCACCTGGCCGCCGTGGTCCTCGACGAAGCGGCGGGCCACCGCGAGGCCGAGGCCGGTGCCCCCCTTCTTGCCGTGGGTCACGAACGGCTCGAAGAGGCGGTCGCGAAGCTCGGGCGGGACCCCCGGTCCCTCGTCGCGCAGCTCGAGGACGAGGCGCCCGTCCACGACCTTGGCGTGGAGCCGGAGCAGGCCCTTGCCCCCCATCGCGTCGCGCGCGTTGGCGGCCATGTTGAAGAGGGCGCGGCGCAGCTTGTCGAGATCGAAGCTCGCCTGGCCCTCGTCGGGGAGCTCGTAGTGTCGCTCCACCGCGAGCCCTGGCAGCTCGGACTCGAGGCCCTCGCTCAGCTCCATCAGCATCAGGCGCAGCGGCATGCTGCGGCGCACGAGGTGGCCGCTGCCCCGGGCGAAGTCGAGGGTCTCGCACGTCATGCGCTCCAGGCGGTCCACCATGCGCGTGATCAGCTCGGCGCGCTCCTTGACCTCGGCCTCGGGAAGGCCGCCCTCGAGCAGGGTCTCGGCGTAGCCCCGGATCACGGTCATGGGTCCGCGGAAGTCGTGGGCGAGCATCCCGGCCATGGTGCCGAGAGCCGCCATCCGCTCGCTGGCGATCAGCTCGCGCTGGTAGAGGTGGTTCTCGATGGCCAGGGCCGAGCGCCGGGCCACGTCCTGCAGCAGCCGCACCTCGGCGTTTCGGAACGGCCGGCGCGAGCGGCGGCGCTCGCCGAGCACGATCATGCCCACGAGGCCCGAGCGCGCCTGGAGCGGGATGAGCGTCGTTCCTCCCTCCCCGCCCGTGTCGAGAAGCTGGCCCTCGGAGAGCAGGTAACGCGCGCGGGGCTCGCCCTCCCGGTCGGGCTGCGGCCGAACCGGGTGCGCCTGCGTCTCACCTGGGTTGAGCGAGTGGAACGTCTCCAGGCGTCGGTCCCAGAACAGGAGCGTCGCGAAACGCACCGAGGCGGCCTCGGGCAGCTCGCGCGTCAAGAGGCGGGCCAGGCCCTCGAGATCCGGCGCCTCGAGCGCGCGCGCGGCCAGGCGTCGGAGAGCCTTGCTGCGGGACTGCCGGGAGCCAACTAGGATTGACAGCGCTCGACCCCGAATGATAATGATAAGGCGTCGGTTCGAGCCCACCAAGTCGCACAGGCTGAGCGGGTTAAGCGGACCGGGGGCTGCGTGTTCGCGCCGGCCCCGCTCGAGGCCCCGGAGGGGTCCGAGCGATCACGAGAAAGCGGAGAGCGCATGATCGAGGTCGAAAGCCTCACCAAGCGATACGGACGGACGACCGCCGTTGACGCAGTGTCGTTCCGCGTGCAGAAGGGCGAGATCCTGGGCTTCCTCGGCCCCAACGGCGCGGGGAAGACCACCACGATGCGCATCCTGGCCTGCTATCTGCCGCCCACCGACGGCCGGGCGACGGTGGCCGGCCACGACGTGTTCGAGGCGCCGCTCGAGGTCAAGAAGCGGGTCGGCTACATGCCCGAGACGCCGCCCCTCTACATCGACATGGAGGTCGAGACGTTCCTCGACTTCGTGGCCAAGGTGAAGGGGGTCGCGGCCAGGGAGCGCAAGGCCAAGGTGGCCGACGCCATGGAGAAGTGCCGGATCTCCGACGTGCGCGGCAAGCTGATCGCCAAGCTGTCGAAGGGCTATCGCCAGCGCGTCGGCCTCGCCCAGGCCATCCTCCACAACCCCGACGTCTTGATCCTCGACGAGCCCACCGCCGGCCTCGACCCGAAGCAGATCATCGAGACCCGGCAGCTCATCAAGGGCCTGGGCGGCGAGCACACGATCATCCTCTCGACCCACATCCTGCCCGAGGTCGAGATGACCTGCGGCCGCGTCGTCATCATCAACAAGGGCAAGGTGGTGGCCGAGGACACGCCGGCGAACCTGACCCATCGCCTCCGGGGAGCCGGCGCCCTGCGCGTCGAGGCGCGCGGGGACAAGGCCGTGCTCGAGGAGGCCCTGCGCAGCGTGCCCGGCGTCGTGTCGGTGCACTCCAATGCGGCCGGCGACGGCCCCTTGAGTTTCGAGCTCGAGGCCGAGGCCGGCCGCGACGTGCGGCCCGAGGTGGCCCGCGCCGTGGTGCAGAAGGGCGCCGACCTCCTGGGCCTCAGCCAGGTGGGGATGAGCCTGGAGGACATCTTCATCCACCTCACGACACAGGAGGCCGCGGAGAAGACCGCGGCGCAGCAGGAGGTGAGCGCGTGACCGCCCTCAGGAACGTCTGGGCCCTGGTCGAGAAGGAGTGGCGCCACTACTTCGGCAGCCCCATCGCCTGGGTCGCCCTCTTCGTCTGGTCGATGCTGTTCGGGGTCTTCTTCACGGCCGCGCTCGGCTTCTTCGTGCGCCAGTCGGCCAGCATGCAGGCCTCGGAGTTCGGGCCGAAGCTCTCCCTCAACGAGTACCTGATCCGGCCGGTGCTCCACAACATGGCCGTGGTGGCGCTGTTCGTGGCGCCGATGCTGACCATGCGGCTCTTCGCCGAGGAGAAGCGCACCGGCACCATCGAGCTGCTCGCCACGTCGCCCATCACGGACCTCCAGATCGTCCTCGGAAAGTTCTTCGCCGCCGCCGGCCTCTACCTGCTCATGATCCTCTCGGGGCTCTTGAACCTGCTGCTCTTGTGGATGTGGTCCGCGAATCCGCCCGAGTGGAAGCCCGTGCTGACCGCCGCCCTTGGGCTCCTGCTGTTCGGCTGCTGCTTCATAGCCCTCGGCACCTTCGTCTCGACGCTCACCCGCAACCAGATCGTGGCGGGCATCCTGTCCTTCTGCCTGTTCCTCGGCGTGTGGGCCCTCGACTGGTTCAAGGACCTCTCCCCCGGCACCGCTCTCGGCGACCTGTTCGGCTACCTGAGCGTCACCTCGCACCTCGAGGACCTCATGAAGGGCGTGCTGGAACTCAAGGACGTCGTCTACTACCTGAGCGTCATCGGCTTCGGACTCTTCATCTCCCACCAGTCGGTGGAGAGCCAGCGCTGGAGGGCGTGAGGCAGCCATGAAAGCGATCGTCGACTTCCTCGCCCCCCTCGGGCTCGTGGTGGCCGTCGGCTCCACCGCCCTGCAGCGCGCCGGCAAGCTGCCCGGCGACCACCGCTATTACCTCTACGGCGCCCTGTTCCTCGTGCTGCTCCACGTCGCGCTGCGCTTCGAGGACATCGTGAAGGCCGTGGGCCGCCGCCAGATGAAGTACGGCACCAACACCCTGGTGATGGTGCTCTCGGGCCTGGGCCTCCTGGCCGCGATCAACTACGTCGTCGCGCGGAACTCGAAGCGCTGGGACCTCACCAAGAACCAGCGCTACAGCCTCTCGGACCAGACCCGGAAGATCCTCGCCGCGCTCAAGGAGGACATCAAGGTCGTCTACTTCCAGAAGTCCGACCGCATGGCCGAGGGCCAGGACCGCCTGAAGGGCTACGAGAAGGAGTCGGCGCGCATCAAGGCCGAGTACGTCGATCCCGTCCAGAAGCCGATGCGGGCCAAGGAGTACGAGGTCACCCAGGTCCCGACCGTGGTCCTGCAGCGCGGCGAGAAGCGCGAGAAGATCACGAACGACTCCGAGCAGGACATCACGAACGCGCTGATCAAGGTCACCCGCGACGCCAAGAAGACCGTCTGCTTCGTGGCCGGCGAGGGCGAGGCCGACATCGACGACTTCTCGGACCGGGGCTACTCGGCCGCCAAGGGCGCGCTCGCCAAGAGCCAGTACGAGACGAAGAAGGTCGTGCTGCTCCAGGAGGGCAGGATCCCCGAGGACTGCACGGTGGCGGTGGTGCCCGGCCCGCAGAAGGACCTGCTGCCTGCGGCGATCTCGGTGCTCCGCGACCACGTGAAGAAGGGCGGCAAGCTCTTCGTGATGGTCGAGCCCGAGATGAAGGGCTCCGCCTACCCGAACCTCACCGGCCTGCTCAAGGAGTGGAACGTCGAGACGACGAAGGACGTGGTCCTCGACGTCTCGCTGCAGAGCCAGCTCGCCGGCACCGGCCCGCTGATGCCGCTGGCGGCGCAGTACCCGTACCACGAGATCACGAAGGACTTCCGCCTGGCCACGGCGTTCCAGACGGCTCGCAGCATGAAGGCGGGCTCGGCCACGACGCCCGGCGTCTCCGCGCAGAATCTCGTGGAGACATCCGCCCAGTCCTGGGCCGAGACCGACCTCTCGCTCAAGGAGCCGGTCCAGTTCGACGAAGGCAAGGACCAGAAGGGCCCGATCTCGCTGGCGGCGGTCGTCACCGTCGAGGAGCCCGAGCCTTCGCCGTCTCCGTCGCCCGCGCCGTCTCCTTCCCCCTCCCCGGCCGAGGACAAGCCGAAGAAGCCCCAGGGTCGCGTGGTGGCCGTCGGGGACGCCGAGTTCGCATCGAACGCATTCCTCGGCTTCCCCGGCAACCAGGACCTGTTCATGAACGCCGTGGCGTGGCTGGCCGAGGACGCCGACCTCATCTCGATCCGGCCGCGGGAGGCCGACGACCAGCGCCTGTTCCTCACCGCCGAGCAGCAGCGCGTGGCGTTCCTCGTCTCGCTCCTCGGCATCCCGGGTCTGTTCGTGGTGGCCGGGGTCTGGAGCTGGTGGAGGCGCCGGTGAAGGGCACCTTCACCAAGACCGCCGTCCTCCTCGCGGTGGCCCTGGGCGTCGGAGCCTACGCGTACTTCGTCGAGCGCAAGAAGCCCGCCGGCGACGACAAGAAGAAGGAGGCGCTCTTCACCTTCGAGAACGCCAAGGCCAAGGAGTTCAGCCTGGAGCCGCGCCAGGGCGACGCGATCCGCCTCGTGAAGGAAGCGGGGAGCTGGAAGCTCGTGGCCCCGATGACGGCGCCCGCCGACGGAACCAGCGTCGACACGGTGCTGAACGCCCTCAACGGCCTGAACGTCGAGGAGGTGGTCGCCGAGACCCCCGCCGGCCTCGCCGACTTCGGCCTCGAGAAGCCCCTCGCCGTCGCCAGGGTGACGGTCGAGGGCCAGGCCAAGCCCCTCGTGCTCCGCGTGGGCGACAAGGCCCCCGACGGGAGCGGCGTCTACGCCCAGACCGAGGACAAGCCGCGCGTGTTCCTGATCGCCTCCTGGCTCCAGACCAACTTCGAGAAGAAGCCCTTCGACTTCCGCGACCGCGACCTCCTGCACCTGAAGCGCGACGACGTCCGCGCCCTCGAGGTCACGGGGCCGGAGGGCGGCTTCACGCTGGCCAAGAAGGACGACGGGGAGTGGGGCTTCACGGCTCCGCTCGTGACCCGCGCCGGGCGCTGGTCGGTGGACGGTCTGCTCTCGACCCTGGAGGGGCTGCGCTTCGACTCGATCGCCGACGAGGACGCTAAGGACCTGAAGCGCTTCGGTCTCGCGCAGCCCGCGCGGACCGTGACGGCATCCCTGGCCGACGGCAGCCAGCGCAAGCTCGAGATCGGCTCCTCGGCGGGAGAGAAGAAGTGGCATGCCCGCGACGCGCTCAAGACGCTCGTGGCCGTGATCCCCGGCGCCGTCGTCGACGATCTGGCCAAGGGCATGGCGGAGCTGCGCCAGAAGCGACTGCTCGACGTGTCCACGTGGGACGTGGAGGGCATCGAGGCCGAGGGGGAGAAAGGCAAGCAGGTCTACGCCCGCACCACGACCAAGGGCGACGGCGGGCTGGACGTGCGCAAGTGGAAGCGCACGGCCCCCGACGGGAAGGACCTCGAGACGAGCAAGGTCGAGGACGCGCTCTTCAAGATCGGCGGCCTGGACGTCGCCGAGTTCGTCGACGCCCCGAAAGCCGCGGAGAGCTACGGCCTCGAGAAGCCGGCCCTGCGCCTCACGCTGCGCATGAGCGGCGGCAAGTCGTCGCCCTTCGTGGAGCTCGCGAAGAAGGACGGCTCCGTGTACGCCCGCCGCAGCGACGACAGCGCGGTCCTGAAGCTGGACGCGGCGAAGGCCGACGAGCTGGT
>DASSJI010000161.1:0-7008 GCA_035691285.1 Vicinamibacteria bacterium
TCCGCCCGCGATGGCCCGGGGTGATCCACAGCCCGCGCGGGCGCCGGAAGATGTGGCTGAACTCCTGGCACGCCCGGCCGACCGTCGGGGTGTAGACGATCGGAAGCAGCTCCTCGGCGTGGGCGATGAGCACACGGTAGAAGAGGCGCTCGTCGCGGTCCTGCAGCGCAGCAAGGCCGATGTACTGCTCGAGCGGGTCGTGCTTCCGTGCGATCGCGGCGTACGCTCGGCGCGTTTCCTGCTCCGGATTTCCGACGGCGCTGGGCAGCAACCCTTCGAGTCCCAGCGCGGCGCGCTCCGCCGAGGTGAAGGCCGTGCCCTTGTTGCGCAGCGGGTCGTGGAGCAGCTCCCAGCCGCGGCGCCGGCCGGCTCCCTCGTGTCCCGGCTCGTCGTCAGCCGACATCCGCAGACTCGGGCATTCTCGACCAGAGGATACCTTGGACCTCGAGCCCACGGCGGGCGGCCTCGGATCCGCGCGGTGTGACCTGCGTCACCCGGTTCACGCGCAAACGTAAAAGGTCGTCGCTCGCGCTTGAACCTCTCGTGACCGGGACCTAGGTTCGAAGATGAGGACGCAAGTCCTCGTGAGCGGGGGGCGCGCCGTTCACACCTCTGGCCCCCCGTGCGAAAGGAGATCGCTCGATGAAGAAACTGGCATCCCTCCTCGCGCTGCTGCTGGTCGCCGGCGTCGCCTCCGCCCAGGAGCCCGCGAACCCGCCAGTCAAACCCGATACCCAGAAGACCGCCGGAGTGACCAAGGAGCTCGCGGCGCAGGTGGTGTCCACCGATCTGATGGGCAAGACGATCACGGTGAAGCGGAACGATCCGGCCTTCGGCGCCGGGAAGCAGGAGACGACCCTGCCCGTGGAAGGGGCGGCCGTGGACGCCCTCAAGACGGTCAACCCCGGTGAGACGGTGAAGCTCCTGTGTCGCACCGACAGCATGGGCAAGGAGACGGCCGTCACGGCCATCCAGAAGGACAAGCCGAAGATGGACAAGCCGTAGACCACGCCGGGCCGGGCGGGCTCCCGGCCTCCGCCGGGATCCCGCTCGGTCCTCACCGCCTCGTCGTTCGGCTCACCCGTCCGGGACGCTGGACTCGCTCGATCCGGCGCGCGACACTCGCTCGAGCCATGCCCCAGGCGCCGATCGATCCCGATGCCGCGGACGAGCCGGGCGCGGAGCCGGCGCGCCGGGAGAAGCCGAGCGTCGCGCGCCGACGCCGGCTGCGCGCCTTGGAGCGCGCCGTCTTCCGGATCGCCCTGGCCCTGGCGCTGCTGGGGCTCGCCGGCGTGCTCGGCTGGACCTACTGGCTCAACCGGCAGGTCGCGCGCCTCGAGGGGAGCCTCCGCGCCGCCGAGGCCGAGCGCAGGAGCTTCGCCGAGCGGGTCGAACGCGAGCGGCGGCGCTCCAGGCGCGACCGGGACTCGCTCCAGGTCCAGATCGAGGAGTCGAAGGTCCGCGAGGCGGAGCTGTCGCGGCGCCTGAGCGAGGCGGCCGGCGGCGGCGAGGTGCGCGCGCTGCGGGACGAGCTCTCCGCGGCGCGCTCCGTCCTCGAGACCCTGGAGCGGGAGCGGGCCGTCGGCGAGCGGATCATCCGCCAGTACGGTGGCGGCGTGTGCCTCATCCAGGGCACCTACGCCTTCTACGACGAGGCCGGGCTCGCACTGCGCTACCGTGTCGACGAAGCCGGGCAGCGCGTGCGCGCGGCCGACGGCACGCTGGGAGTCGAGGTCGACGGCAACGGGCCCATCCATACCGTGGACACCGTTGGGACCGGCTTCCTGGTCGATCGCCGCGGGCTGGTCCTGACGAACCGTCACGTCGCGGAGCCCTGGTGGAAGGACGCGACGGCCGACGCGCTCGAGCAGCAGGGCTTCCGACCGCGCTTCGTGGCGCTGCGCGCGTTCTTCCCGAACGTGACCGAGGCGCTCGAGCTCAAGCTCCACCGTGCGTCGCCGAGCGTCGACCTGGCGCTGCTGCGAGCGGACCTCGAGGGACGCAAGATCCCGGTGCTGCCGCTCGACGCCACGGGGCGCGGCGCGGTGCCGGGCCAGCCGGTCGTCGTGGTGGGCTATCCCTCGGGCCTCGAGGCGCTCCTGGCCAAGGCCGACAGCGGCGTCGTCCGCGAGATCCTCGCGGCCCAGGGCACCGCCCCGGAGCGCCTGACCGAAGCGCTGTCGCACCGCGGGCTGATCCGCCCCTCGACGACCCAGGGCCACATCGGCGACGTGACCAGGACCGACATCGTCTTCGACGCGCCGACGACCCAGGGCTCGAGCGGCGGTCCGGTCTTCAACAAGCACGGGCGCGTGATCGCCGTGGAGTACGCAGTGCTCTCGAAGTTCGGCGGCAACTCCTTCGGTCTCCCGGTCCGCTACGCCGTCGAGCTCCTGAGGAGGCCCGCGGACGGCGCGGCGCCGGGGCGCCCGCGGGAGGCGGGCGCCG
This sequence comes from Vicinamibacteria bacterium, assembly GCA_035691285.1. Classification (GTDB taxonomy): domain Bacteria; phylum Acidobacteriota; class Vicinamibacteria; order Fen-336; family Fen-336; genus DATFEN01. The sequence continues at coordinate 2,449 of DASSJI010000161.1, forward strand.
CTGCTGGCTCCTCGCCTTAGTACTCCAGCCCGGAAGTTCGGTGACGTATTTGTTCGCAGATCATGCGGCCTTCGAACGAGCGGCCAGCTTGGCGAGGAGGGAGTCGAGGTTGCGGCGCGTGAAGCGCCAGCGGAAGGGCTTGACAGCTGCCTGGTAGCGCTGCTGAAAGGCGAGCAGGCGGTCTTCGAGGGCGGTCAGCGAGTTGAAGTCGTTCGGCGTGAGGACCTTCCTTTGGACGATGGAGAAGTAGATCTCGACTTGGTTCAGCCAGCTGGCGTGGATCGGCGTGTGCACCACGATCAGGTTGGGCCACTGGCGAGCGAGGCGTTGCTGGCAGCGATCGCCGCGATGGGAGGTCCCGTTGTCCACCACCCAGAACACGTTAGCAGCGGAGCGGTAGGGCTCCTGGGACATCACCTGCCGGACCAGCCGGCCGAAGGGAGCGATGCCGGTCTTGCGTTCGCAGCGACCGAAGATCCGAGCCTGGTGGACGTCCCAAGCAGCGAGATAGGCCCAGGCTCCCTTGCGGATGTACTCGTGCTCGACACGCATGGGCTGGCCGGGCTGCGGGGCGGCGCTGCGGTGCTTGCGGCGGCGCGCCTGGACGCTGGTCTTCTCGTCGGCGCAGATCACGAAGTCGTTCTGCCCCAGCGGACGGCTCTCCCAGGCACCTTCGTAGAGGTCGAGGATGCGGCCCGCCTTGCAAGCGAAGTGGGGATCCCTGGGGAAGATCCAGCTGCGGTGGTGCCACGGTCGGATCGCGTCTTCGGAGAGCCAGCGCCAGAGGGTAGATTCCCCGATCGAGGCCACCAGCCCGCGCCGGATCACCTCCTGCTTGATCTCGCTCATGCTGAAACGAGAGAGCGGGAGTCCGAGCTCGCTGGGGAGCTCACAGGCGAGGGCCTTTACGGCGACGACGATAGCGGGGGGAAAAGACACTGGGCCTGCCCTGCCGCGGCAGTTCCTCCAGGCCAGCGAGCCCCTGCTCGAAGAAGCGCTTGCGCCACTTGCTCACGACCTGGCGCGGCGTGTCCAGACGCTGGGCGATCTCGTCGTTGCCCAAGCCCTGGGCGGCGTAGAGCACGATCTTGGCTCGGATCACATCCCGATACGGTGACGTATACTTCCGGGCGATCGCCTCGAGCATGGTCCGATCCACCGGGTTCCAAGGCGACGTGGAACGGGCTCTGCCTGGGCATCCATCCCTCCGCGAAGGGCAGGAATACCGCTCGGCTCACCCAGAAGTCCACCATTAATACGTCAACGTATTTATGGAACTAATGACTTAGCTCACCCGGAGCCGAAGAACTCGGCTGCGTCCCGATACGCGAACCCGAGGCGGCGCGCCAGGGCGACGTCGCTGGCGTCGCGGCCGACGTAGAGGCAGCTCGCGGGGTCGAGCCGGTGCTCCTCGACGAGCGCGACGCCGAGCCCCGGCAGTGGCTTGCGGCACCAGCACACGGGTGGCCCGTCGGCGTGGGGGCAGTACCGTGTCTCGATCGGCACGCTCAGGAGCTCCCGCGTGCGCGCGAGGGCCGCCTCGACCTCGGCGGGCGCCACCGCTCCCCGCGCGACCTCAGGATGCCAGGCGATCCCGAGCAGCCGCCATCCCTCCTCGTGGTAGCGGCGCAGCGTCTCGGCTCGTCCCGGCAGCAGCCCGACGTCGGCTGGGGAAGAAGGCGCGCGGGCGCCCGAGCGGCTCTCGCGGACGACACCGTCGAGCCACAGAAGGACGGCGCGGGCGGTGCGCGACGGATCGCGTCGTCTCTGGAAAACGAGCTCGTCGACGCGCGTGAAGCCCTCGGCCTCCACCGGCGCGTCGAGCTGTCTCTGGTAGCGGAGCTGCACGCCTGGCGGGAACGCGCCAGGGTCCGTCCGCGAAGCCTCGCGCAGCGCCTCGGGACCCGGGAGGGCGCCGTAGCGCGCCAGCTGACGAAGGACGGCGTTCACCTGGGCGTCCTCCAGGCTCGTCTTCAGCCACACGCAGCGAACCGGCACGCCGTGCTTCCACGCCGTCTCGATCACGGCGTTGCGCGCCTCGCGCGAGACGTAGGTGTTGTCGAGGACCACGCGGCGCCGGGCGCCGGAGAGCGCCTGCTCGAGCGCCGGCAGGAGCGACGCGAGGCGCCCTCCCCGTTCGTCGCGGTTCAGTCGCTCGTAGCCCTGCGCCACCAGCTCCGAGGCGAGCGTGCTCTTGCCCGCCCCCGGAAGGCCCATCACGAGGACGACCTCTCCGGGCGCGCCGGGCGGCGGCTGCCGCGCGGCCCGCGGCAAGCGCAGCAGGCGACCCGCCGGAAAACGCTCGTCGAGGCGCAGGCGGTCCTCGGCGCCGAGGCCGAGGTCCGCGACGCTGGCCAGGGAGCGCGCGCTCTCGACGCGCGTCGGCCCCGGGATCGGCACGATCAGCCCCGAGAGGTCGAGAAGCCAGGCCAGGGCGACGGCCTGCGGCGTGGCGCGGTGGCGCTCGGCCAGCTCGCGGAGCAGCGGGTCGGCCTCGAGGCGCCGACGCCTCCCCGCGCCTCCCAGGGGCCGGTGGGCGACCAGGCGGATGCCGTTCGCGGCGCAGTGCTCGGCGACGCCGCTCCGGAAGGCGCGCTCCTCGAAGACGTTCAGCTCCACCTGGACGGCGGCGACCTCGACGATCTCGCGGGCTTCCTCGAGCTGCCGCAGGCTCACGTTGCAGAGGCCGATGGCCGCGACCCTGCCGTCGCGCTGGAGCGACCGCAGCGCGCGGACGCTCGTGGCCAGAGGCGTGCGAGGGTCGGGAGCGTGGAGCTGGTAGAGGTCGACGCGCTCCAGGCCCAGCGCGCGAAGGCTCCGCTCGCAGGCCTCCGCGAGGTGCCTCGCGCGTCCGTCAGGGATGAAGCGGCCTCCCGGCCGTGTCAGGCCTCCCTTCGTCGCCACGACGACCCGCGAGCGGTCGCCAGGCCAGGTGTCCAGGGCACGGCGCAGCAGCCGCTCGTTGTGCCCGACCTCCGCGTCGTCCAGGCAGTAGGCGTCGGCTGTGTCGAGGAAGCGGACGCCCGCGTCGAGGGCAGCGTGCACCACCGCGATCGCTCGCTCCTGGTCCCGGTCCCGCGCCGTGGACAGGCGCATGCAGCCCATCCCGAGCGCGCGGGCTGCCAGCGAAGAGAGTCCCGCCGATGACGGCGCCACCATCCGCGGGATTCTGGACCCGGTCGGGCTAGAAGCGGAGCCCGGCCATGCTGCGCCCTATACTCCATCGTGCGCTTCGCGCTGCCGGGGCCAGCCGAAAAACGGCGCCTGCTCGCGATCCTCGGGCGTCCGCCCGAAGAGGCGGCGCCGCTCCTCCTGGGGCACGTGCTCGTGCGGCGCGTCGGCCGGCGCGTCCTCGCGGCACGCCTCGTCGAGGTCGAAGCGTACGCCGGATCGGACGATCCGGCGGCCCACGCCTTCCGCGGCCGCACGGCGCGCACCGAGCCGCTCTTCGGTCCCCCAGGCACCCTCTACGTCTACTTCGTGTACGGCATGCACCATTGCCTCAACCTGTCCGTCGCGCGCCGTGGCGTGCCAGGCTGCGTCCTGGTGCGCGCCGCCGAGCCGCTCCAGGGATGCGGGCTCGGGTCCCGGGCGCTCGCGGGACCGGGCCGGTTGTGCCGGGCCTTCGGGCTCGACACGCGCCACTCGGGCCTGCACCTGTTCGACCGGCGTGCCGGCCTGACGCTGCGGGAGGGCGCGCGTCCCCGCCGCATCGCCGCGGCGCGCCGCGTCGGGATCCGCCGGGCCGTGGGAAGACGGCTGCGCTTCTACGATCCCGAGAGCGTGGCGGTTTCGATCTGACCATAGGTCAGTGCGAGTCGTTGAGGAGTACCGTTCAGCAGTGGTACGTTGTGTGGGTTACATGACTTCGCTTCTGACCTCAAGTCATATTCTGAAGGCCACGCTGCCCCGCGAGGCCTACGTGTCCCCCGACTACCATCAGCGCGAGCGGGAGGCCATCTTCCTGCGCGAGTGGGTCTGCGCCCTTCGTGAGGCCGAAGTGGAGCGGCCGGGCGAGCACCGGGTCGTCGAGATCGCAGGCGAGAGCGTGATCGTGGTCCGGACGAGGGCGTCCGAGCTGCGCGCCTTCTTCAACGTCTGCCCGCACCGCGGCGCGCGCCTGTGCGGAGAGGGCCGCGAGCTCCTCGGGCCTTCCGGAGTCCTGCCGAACGGCACGCTGCGCTGCCCGTACCATGCCTGGACCTTCGCCCTCGACGGACGGCTGCTGTCGGCGCCGCACCTCGCCGAGGTCCCGGCCGGCCTGGGTCTCCACCCGGTCGGCATCGCGACCTGGGGCGGCTTCGTCTTCCTGCACTTCACGCCGGACGCGATGCGCCAGGACCTCGTCGCGCAGCTCGGACCGGGGCGCGAGCGCGTGCGCCGCTATCCGCTCGCGGAGCTGCGGCCGGCGCGCCGGATCGTCTACGACGTCGGCGCCAACTGGAAGGTGATCGCCGAGAACTACAACGAGTGCTACCACTGCGGCCCCGTCCACCCCGAGCTGTGCGAGGTCGTGCCCGCCTTCCGCACCCGGGGCGGAGCCGGGCTCGACTGGGAGCA
>DASSJI010000162.1:0-3300 GCA_035691285.1 Vicinamibacteria bacterium
CTGGAGGAGGCCTTGCGCGGTCTTGCCGGCGTGCCCGGGCGCAAGCTGGTCGTGCTCGTCTCCGACGGCTTCCTGTTGGGGTCCGGGACGGCTGACTCGCACAGGATCGACCTGCGAGCATTGACGGACCTCGCGACACGCTCGCGCACGTCCGTATTCGCGCTTCAGGCTCGCGGGCTGCTGGCGTTCCCCACGGGGGGCGACGCGTCGCGGCCCGCCTCTCTGGTGCAGACGCTGCCCGGTCTGCAAGAGCGCTACGAGAAGGAGGAGGACCTGGCGCTGCGAGAGGGCATGGGAGACCTGGCCGAGAGCACGGGCGGCTTCCTCGTCCAAGGCACGAACGACCTGAGCGCGGCGATGAGGCGCATCCTCGATGTGAACGCAAAGGGCTACCTCCTGGCCTACGAGCCGGCCCAAGCAGGAGACGGCCGCTTCCGGCGCATCGAGGTCAAGCTGCCGCGGCATCCCGAGCTGCGGGTGCACGCCCGGCGGGGATACTTCTCGGCGGACGAGCGCGCCCCCGGAGCGGGCCTCTCCGTCGCGGGACAGCCGAGCCCTCCCCGGAAGCGGGACGCTGCGGTGCGGCTCGCCCTCGCCTCCCTGGTGCCGCTCCACGACGTACCGCTGGAGCTGTCCGCCGACTTCCTCGACTCGCCCGCGGAAGGCCTCCGCCTGGTGATCCGGGCCCACGTGGACCTGGCGCGGCTCGCCTTCGAGGTCGTCGGCGGGCGCCAGGAGGCGGACCTCGAGTTCGTCAGCGTCGTGTACGCCGAGAACGGCGGCGTCGCCGCCGAGGCGGAGGGCCAGCGGGCCGAGATGCGCCTGTCTCCTGCGAACCACGAACGCCTGATGCGCGAGGGCCTGGGCTACCAGCGCTCGGTCGCGGTCAAGCCAGGCTCGTACCAGGTGCGGGTGGTCGTGCGGGATGAGCGCTCGGGGCGGCTCGGGAGCGCGTGGCGCTGGGTCGAGGTGCCGGACCTCGGCGCAGGGGCTCTCGCGCTGAGCGACGTGGTCCTCTTCGCCGAGTCGGGCCCAGGCGGGGCCGAGGCTTCCAGGCCCGGCCTCAGGGACGTGCAGGTCCGCCGCCGCTATGCCCCCGGGGCCAACCTCTACTACGTCGCGTACGCGTACAACCCACGCCGGGACCCGCAGGGCGGCGTCGACGTCGTCGCCCAGGCTCAGGTGTGGGCCGCCGATCGCCCGCAGGGCGCTTCGCCCGCGGAGCCGCTGACGTTCGAAGGAAGGACCGCGTCGGCCAGCGGCCGCATCGCCCTCGAAGGGCTCGGCGCCGGGGAATACGAGCTCCGGCTGATCGTCGTGGATCGAAAGGCGCAGGCCACCGTCCAGAAGCGGGTGACGTTCAGCGTCGAGTAGGCGCGCTCAGGAGCCCTGCCACTGGCGCAGGACGTCCTCGGCCGGCTTCCGGCGCGGCTCGTAGCCGGTGTCGCCGGCCGCCGGGACCGGGACGGACCAGGACCACCAGAACAGCCCGCGCATCCACGCCGCCTCGCGCGTCCAGACTTCAAAGGCCGCGGCGTAGCAGTCGGCCTGTTCCCCCGTGTCCGGAGCGAGCGGGACGCCGAAGTCCCAGGGCGCCCGGTTGGCTCCGTCGCCGCTGCGGTAGCCGATCTCGGTGAACAGCACCGGCTTGTTCCAGGAGGCCTGCCAGTTCCGGAACGCGGCGAGCATGTTCTCGCCGAAGCGGTTGCGCGACCAGCCCGCCGCGAGCTGCTGCCGGGTCGGAGCGAGGGCGTCGGTCAGCGGCGTGTAGGCGTCGAGCCCCAGGTAGTCCAGCTGGGCCCAGAACGACACCGAGGTGAACTCGTCGGCCGCGGAGACGGCGTTCGCCGCGTAGGTCAGCGGTCCGCCGTAGCGCCCGCGCACCGCCGCGATGACCGCCGACCAGCTTCCGGCGTGCCGCGCTCCCGAGAGGGTCACGAGCTCCGTGCCCACGCAGAACAGCTCGGCCCCGGTCTCCTGGGCGAGGGCCGCGTAGCGCGAGACGAACGCCGCGTAGCTCGCGAACCACGCGGTCTCGTCGGCGGGCGCGATGGTGCCCCGCCAGGTGCCGTCCTGGACGTCGACGTGGGGCTTCAGCATCACCTTCAGCCCCTGACCCCTGAGCTCGGCGATCGCCTGCCGCACGGCCGCGTCCGTGGGCGTGCGCTGCGGGTCGGGGGCGACCTGGCTCGCATCGCGCCGGGCCATGTACCAGGTGACGAGGACTCCGGCCCAGTTCGCCCGCGTCGCCGCCAGCTCGCGCCGCGACACGCCGGCGTCGGGGTACTGGTACTCGTCGTGCCAGAAGGACACGTGGTTGATCCCGTTGAACTCGAAGCGCGAAGGGCTCGAAGAGGGAGAAGGCGAGGGCGTCGGGGAATCCGACGAGCCGCAGGCGGCGAGCGCGCAGGCGAGGAGGGCGGCGAGGGGCCTCATTCGAGCCCGGTGTGCGTCAGGCAGGAGCCGAGCGTCCAGACGAGGTCCGAGACGCCGACGGTCGCGAGGCTGTCGGCGCGGACCTCCCGGCCCTCGGAGCACGAGGCGTCGGCGGCGCAGCCCAGCTCGCAGCCCCGGACCTCGTCGATCCGGATGCGGTAGCGGATGGCATCCCGCGCCTCGACGAGCCCGCAGAAGCCGGCGCCCTCCCAGCGCAACACGCACACGCGATCCCCGACCGAGCGGCCGGAACCCCGGGCGCCGCGCTGTCGCAGCAGGTCCGCGATGGCGAGCTGTCCGCCACGCTCGGCGAGATCCAGCGCGGAGCCCCGGGCGCGGTCTCGGTCGTTCGGCCGGGCGCCGGCCTCGAGGAGGAGGCGCGCCGAGTCGAGCCTTCCGTTCGCCGTGGCTTCCATCAACGCGGTCCATCCGGAGTGGAGGGCCGCGTTCACCTCGGCGCCGGCGCGGATCAGCAACCGGACGCTCTCGGCGCTCGCAGACCCGGCGGCGCGCATCAGGGGCGTGAAGCCGTGCTCGTCGCGCACCTCGACGCGGGCGCCCGTTTCGATCAGGCGGCGGACGCGGACGGCATCACCAGCTCGAGCAGCGTCGAGCAGGCCGCGCTCCGCGTCCGAGAGTTCCGGAGGCGGGGCCAACGCGAGGGCAAGAAGAAGGAGGGCGGGCGTCACCTCGAGCGTCCTTGCTGAGTCTACCGCCGGCGCGCTAGCAGCCCGTGGTGAAAGTGGTCTTCGCGCGGGCCTTGCCTGACAGGTGCATGGCGTAAGGTTGGTGCATGTCAATGGGCCAGCGCAAGGACGTTCAAGAGCCGCTGTGGGTGACGGCGAGTGAGCTGCCGCGGAGCCC
>DASSJI010000163.1:0-31383 GCA_035691285.1 Vicinamibacteria bacterium
TCGAGCGGCGTGTTGTCCCAGTTGAGCAGCACCGGCACCCATCCCGCAGTGGTCCATTCGATGTCGAAGAACTTCGCGGAGTTGTACCACGTGCCGCGCCTGTAGCGGACCTCGTCGCCCAGCATCGAGAGCGCCGCCGCGCGCCCCTGGTCGCGAGCGGTGTACCAGAGCTGCTCGGGACGCCGCGTGCCATCGGCCCACGTCACGTTCGCGCAGTCGCCGGCAGCCCACACGTCGGGGGCGCCCGCCTTGAGCGCGTCGTCCACCTCGACGGCGCCGCCCCTGGAAAGGGCGAGGCCGCTTCCCCTCAGGAAGGCCGTGTTCGGCACGACGCCGATGGCCGCCGCCACGAGGTCGCATTCGATCACGTCGGGACCGACCTTCACGCCGCGGATCCGGCCGTCGTCGCCGCGTACGATCTCGTCCACGTTGACGCCCAGGCGCACGTCGATGCCCCGCTCGCGCATGTGGTCCGCCACCAGGCGCGACTCGCGGCTGTCGAGGGCGAGCGGGAAGTACCAGTTCTCGCGGATCACGAAGCTCACGTGGAGGCCGCGATGGTGCAGGATCTCGGCCACCTCCACGCCGATCAAGCCGCCGCCGACGACCACCGCTCGGCCGCCCCGCCTCGCGTCGGCGTCGAGGCCTTCGAGGTCCCGCAGTGTCACGAAGCAGTGCAGTCCCGGCCCTGCCGCGCCCGGCCAGGGAGCCTCGCGCCCCACGGAGCCCGCGGCGATCAGGAGCCGGTCGTAGGCGAGGCTCCGACCGTCCTCGAAGCGCAACGTCTTACCGGCCATGTCGACGCCCTGGACGTGTCCGCGCACCCGCTCGAAGCGCATCCGGCCGTACAGCCCGCGGTCGTAGGGCTCGGTGTCCTGCAGGCGCAGCTGCCCGCACAGCACGTACATAAGCGCGGGGCGCGAGAAGAAGTGGTCGTGCTCGTCGGAGACGAGGGTGATCCGGGCCTCGGCGTCGCGGCGCCGCAGCGCCAGCGCCGCCTCCATGCCCGCCACTCCGTTCCCGATGACCACGTAACGCAAGCCGGCCACTCCGCGCCTCTCCTACGTGATCGCCCCGCCGCAGCTCGAGCCGGCTCCGGCCGTGCAGCCGAAGCAGTGATCGGCCGTGCGGATGCGCCGCCCGGCGAGCCGCTCCAGGTCGAGGCCGAAGATCGTTTGGGGGCGCTCCTCGGAGAGGCCCAGGTCCAGCATCTGGTTGAAGTCGCAGTCGTGGAGCCGACCGTCCCAGGAGACGCTGACGAGGGTCCGGCACATGAGGCCGTCGAGGGTCCCCGGGTTGAAGGCGCCCTCGAGGCGCGCCATGTAGTCGTCGTGGAGCCCCGCGCGGTCGAGCCACTCCGCGAAGCGCGCGATCGGCATGTTGGTGATGGTGAAGAGGCGGTCGAAGGCGATGCCGTGGCGCTCGCCGAGGTGCGCCCGCATGTCGCGCTCGAGGTCCTCCTGGCGAGGCGGCAGGAACGCGCCGACGGGGTTCGCCACCAGCGTCAACACCAGGCCGTCGCCCCGCCCGTAGCCCGCCTCGTTCAGGCGGCGGAGCGCGGCGATCGAGGCGTCGTAGACTCCACGGCCGCGCTGGCGGTCGGTCGCCTCCTGCGTGTAGTGCGGGAGCGAGCAGACGACCTCGCAGCGGCTCCCGGCGAAGAACTCGGGAAGGCCGCCCTGGCCGGGCTCGCGCTGCACCGTGAGGTTGTGGCGCACCATGACCCGCCGGCCGAGCCCGCGCGCGCGGGCGACCATCTCGCGGAAGCGTGGGTGCAGCTCGGGAGCGCCGCCAGTGACGTCGAGCGTCTCGAGGGCCGGATGCCGGGCCAGCACGTCGAGGCACGCCTCGAAGACCGCGTCGGGCATCATCTCGGTCCGAGCCGGCGAGGCGTCCACGTGGCAGTGCCGGCAGGCCTGGTTGCACTTCTTTCCGACGTTCACCTGCAGCGTCGTCACCCGGAGGGACCGCAGGTCCTGGCCGCCGAGCCGCGCCGCGAAGCGCCGGGCCGGAAAGGCCGGATCGTTCAGGACCCGCAGCGGGATCGCGCTCACATCGACACCTTCTTGTCCACGTTGTGGGCGACCAGGCCGTGCGCCAGCGTGATTCCCGCCTTGAGCGACGCGGCGCAGTGCATGGCCTCGCCCAGGTGCTGCATGGTGAGCCCCTGCTCCAGCGCCTGCTGGGTGTAGCTGTCGAGGCAGTACGGGCACTGCGAGGACTGGGCGACGGCGAAGCCGATCAGGACCTTCTCCCGCCTGGTGAGCAGCCCCGGCTCGAACGCCGCGCCGTAGTACTGCTCGAAGCGCGCCCACAGCTCGGGCGCGTGCCGCTTGAGATCGCCGAAGTGGGCCAGGTCCTTGTCGTCGAAGTAGGCGGTCACGGTCGCACCTCCAGACCCCGCAGTCTAGTGCTGGCGCGACGCGCCACGAAGCCCTTCGAGTCGGCCATCGAGGGATCGGCATTGTATAGTCGGACGATCGGGAGCAGCGGAGGTGCCATGGGCGTGACTCGCACGGCGACGGCCTGTCTCGCAACGATCGTGCTGGCGGCCGGCGTTCGCGGGGGCGACGAGACGCCCCTCGGCTTCTCGACCGACGGCTTCGCCGCGCAGCGCCAGCTCGAGGCGCGCTTCGACGCCCAGCTCGACCCCCGCAACCTGCGGACCTGGATGGAGCGGCTGGCGGCGCACCCGCACCACGTGGGCTCGCCCTGGGGCCGGGAGAACGCGGAGTTCATGGCCGGCCTCTTCCGCTCCTGGGGCTACGAGACCCGCATCGAGACGTTCGACGTGCTGCTGCCGACGCCCCTCGAGCGCAGGCTGGAGATGCTCGGGCCCCGCCGCTTCGTCGCGTCCCTCGAGGAGCCGGCCCTGTCCGCGGACCGCACCTCGGGGCAGAAGAAGGAGCAGCTCCCCACCTACAACGCCTACTCCGTCGATGGCGACGTCACGGGCGAGCTCGTGTACGTGAACTACGGGGTGCCCGCCGACTACGAGGAGCTGGCCCTGCGCGGCGTCGACGTCAAGGGCCGGATCGTCATCGCCCGCTACGGCGGCTCGTGGCGCGGCATCAAGCCCAAGGTGGCGGCGGAGCACGGCGCCGTGGGCTGCATCATCTATTCCGACCCCGTCGAGGACGGCTTCGTCCGCGGCGACGCCTACCCGAAGGGCGGCTGGCGGCCCGACACGGGCGTGCAGCGCGGCTCCGTGAAGGACATGCCGATCCACAGCGGCGATCCCCTCACGCCGGGCTGGGCGGCGACGAAGGAGGCCAGGCGCCTGGCGCTCGCAGAGGCCACGACCCTGACGAAGATCCCGGTCCTGCCGATCTCGGCGGCCGATGCGCGCCCGCTCCTCGAGGCCATCGGCGGACCGCTGGCGCCTGCGGCGTGGCGCGGCGCCCTCCCGATCTCCTACCGCCTCGGGCCCGGACCGGCGCGCGTCCGGCTCGCGGCGCGCTTCGACTGGAGACTGGTCCCGGCCCACGACGTGATCGCCACGCTTCCGGGCTCGGAGCGCCCCGACGAGTGGGTGCTCCGCGGCAACCACCACGACGCCTGGGTGAACGGCGCCAGCGACCCGGTCAGCGGGATGGTGGCCCTCCTCGAGGAGGCCCGCGCCGTGGGCGAGCTGGCCAAGTCGGGCTTCCGGCCGCGCCGCACGCTGGTCTACGCCGCGTGGGACGGGGAGGAGCAGGGGCTGCTCGGCTCGAGCGAGTGGGTCGAAGCGCACCTCGACGAGCTGCAGGCGAAGGCCGTGGCCTACGTCAACACCGACAGCAACGCCCGGGGCTTCCTGCAGGCCGGGGGCTCCCACAGCCTCGAGACGTTCGTCAACCAGGCCCTCGCCGACGTGCAGGATCCCCTCAAGGGGATCGGCGTGCTGAAACGGGCCAGGGCCCGAGCCGTCCTCGAGGGCGCGGCGGACGAGCGGAGGGCGGCCCGTGCGAAGAAGGGGATGGCACTGGACGCCCTCGGCTCGGGCTCCGACTACACGCCGTTCCTGCAGCACGCCGGCGTCGCCTCGCTGAACGTCGGGTACGGCGACGAGGACGAGTACGGGCAATACCACTCGATCTACGACTCCCTGGACCACTACACCCGCTTCATGGACCCGGACTTCGCCTACGGCGTGGCGCTCGCCCGCAGCGCAGGCCGGATCGTGCTGCGCCTGGCCCAGGCGGAGACGCTGCCCCTCGACTTCGGGCCCGTGGCGGACAACCTGGCGAGGTACGTCAGGGAGGTGGAGGAGCTCGCCACCCGGATGCACGAGGAGACGGAGGATCGCAACCGCGACCTCGACGAGGGCCTGTTCGCGGCCTGGTTCACCCCGCACGAGACCCGGGTGGCGCCGCCGCGCCGCGAGCCCGTGCCCCATCTCAACTTCGCGCCGCTCAGGAACGCCATGGAGCGCGTGCAGAAGGCGCGGACCGCCTTCGACCGCGCCCGGGAGGCGCGGGCGGGACGTTCCCTGACGCCCGAGCGCGCCCGCGAGCTGGACGGGGTGCTGCGCGGCTGCGAGCAGTCGTTGCTGCGAGCCGAGGGCCTGCCGGGCCGTCCGTGGTACCGCCACCAGGTCTACGCGCCCGGGCGCTACACGGGCTACGGCGTCAAGACGCTGCCCGCCGTGCGCGAGGCCCTGGAGCTCCGGAGCTGGCGCGAGGCCGAGGAGCAGATCGGGGTGGTGGCGCGGACCCTCGAGGGGTTCGCCGCCGAGGTCGAGCGTGCCGCGCGCCTCTTAGGGGAGTCCTAGCGGGGACGTGACCAACGCGCTGTTCGACGCGGAGTTCCTCGCCGAACTCCAGGACCTCGCGGCCGCGACGGATCGGCTCCAGCCCCCGTTGGTCGCGCTCTCGGCCCACCTCGATCTGCAGGCGTTCCTCGCCCCGGTCCCGGGAAAGGCGACGCCGCTCAGCGAGGAGGACTTCGTGGCCCTGCCCGCGGCGGAGCTGACGGCGCGCACCGACGCCCTGCTCCAGATCGCGCGACGGTCGTCGGACCGCGACGCCGCGGCCGCCGTGGACAGCTTCGTCGTGTTCTTCCAGGCGCTGCTCCCGGGCCTCACCCCGGACGGCGCCGAGCAGGTGCGGCGGCTGTTCTTCCGCCTCGTCTCGACGCTGCTGCACCTCTGCCACGCCGGCTTCGGCGGCAAGCGCGAGGAGGGCCGGCGCGCCCTCGGCCAGCTCGAGACGATCCTGATCGAGGTATCGAGCGTGCGCCTCACGCCTGCCGAGAGCGAGCTGGTGGCGCGCACCCTCGAGCCCCTCGCAGGCTTCGTCGCCGCCGGCGAGTACGCCCTCGCCAGCGAGGTCGTCTCCTCGCAGCTCCTCGCCATCCTCGAGAAGAACCGCGTCACCCGGAACCTGTACCGGCTCATGGGCATCGAGGCGACCGTGCAGCTCTACCTGAAGGACCGGCTCGGCCACTCGACGCCCCAGCTCCGCGTGCCCGGGGACTTCGGCGCGCTCAGGGCCTACGGGCCGATCCGCATCATCGACGAGAGCGACGCGAGCGGGCCGCGGCGCCTGGTCCAGGTCCAGCTTCCGGACATTCCGATGCCGCGCCACGTGGTCCTGCATCTCGTCCCGCGCGGCGGCGGCGAGCCCCACGACCTCCGCTTCGACCTGCTGGGCTGCGCGGTCCTGGCGGTGCCGCCGGGGCACTACGACTTCGGGCTGCTGTACCAGCCGTAGCTCTTCTCAGGAGGCCACGTCGCCGCGCGGAATGACGAGGCGGAAGGTGCTGCCTCCGCCCTCTGCGGTCTCCAGCTCGACCCGGCCGCCGTGCGCCTCGGCGGCCCACTTCACGAGCGACAGCCCAAGGCCGGCCCCGCCCATCTCCCGCGACCGGCTCTTGTCGATTCGGTAGAAGCGCTCGAAGATCCGCTCGCGGTGCTCGGCAGGTATCCCGGGGCCCTCGTCCCTCACCTCGAGGGTCGCGCCGCCCGCGCCGGCCTTCGTCGCGACGGTCACGCACGAGCCTTCCGGCGCGTACTTGATGGCGTTGTCCACCAGGTTCAGGAGGGCCTGGCGCAACGCCAAGCGATCGCCCTGGACGACGAGCGGCCAGCCCTCGTCGCGGGCCTCGAGGAGCTGGCGCCGCTCCTCGGCCAGGACCGCAAGGCTCTCGACCATTTCTCGCGCGAGCGCGGCGAGGTCGACCGGCTCGAGGCGCAGGCGGGCCCCTCCGGCCTCGGCACGGGCCAGCATCAGGAGCTCGTCGGCCAGCCGCGACAGGCGATCGACCTCCTCGAGCATGCTCCCGATCACCTCCCTGTACTCGTCCTCGCTGCGGGCGCTGCGCAGGCCGACCTCGCCCACGCTGCGGAGCGCCGTCAGGGGCGTGCGCAGCTCGTGGGAGGCATCGGCGGTGAAGCGCCGGAGCTGGTCGAACGAGCGCTCGAGCCGGGCCAGCGTCTCGTTGAACGCCTCGCCGAGCTGGTCGAGCTCCGCGCTCGACCTCTCGACGGGCAGCCGCTCGTGGAGCTGCTCGGCCGTGATGCGGCGCGCGTTCTCGGCCATCCGCGCCAGGGGACCCAGCGAGCGCCTGGCGAGCACGTGCCCCCCGAGGCCGCCGAGGCCCAGCACGGCGAGCGAGACGAGGCCGAGCTCCAGCCACAAAGTCCGCGCCTGCCGGCGCGCCGCCGCTTCCCGGAGCGCCGCCCGCACCAGGAAGCGCCGGCCGCCGACGCCCACCGTCTCCGTCATCACGCGGACCGGCCCGACCGGCAAGACGAGGGTCCGCGCCTGGTGGTGGGAGCCGGCCTCGGGAGCGCCGCCCAGATCGAGGGCGTCGATCGTGCCGGTCGCGAGGAGCCGCTCGCCCTGCGTGGACCAGACCTCGATCCAGTGGCCGCCGCCCTCCTCCTCGTCCACGCGCTTGCCGAGGAGGCCGCCGGCCCAGCTCGGACGGCCCTGGCCGTCGACGAGCAGCGCGCGGGCGGCCAGCTCGACGTCCTCGTGCACGCGGCGGTCCAGCTCCGCCTCGAGGTGGGCGGTGAAGAACGTGCCGACCGCAGCCGAGTAGGCGACGAGACACAGCGCGATGATGGCGCCGTACCACAGCGTGATACGGGTCCGAAGGCTGCGGAAGGGGCTCTCGGACGTCGCCGGGCGTCCGGACGTCACGCCTCGCCTTCGCGGACCACGAACCCCACGCCGCGCACGGTCTGGATGAGCCGCAGCGCGCGCCCGTGGTCGACCTTCTTGCGCAGCCGCGCCACGTGCACGTCGATCACGTTGTCGAGCGGAGTGCCGCGCTCCGTCTGCTCCCACACGTCGCGGGCCAGCATCTCGCGCGAGACGAGCGTCCCCTTGTGCCGGACCAGGTACTCGAGCAGCTCGTACTCCCGCGTCGTCAGCTCCACGCCTTCGCCGCCCCGGGTCACGCTCCGCGTCGGCACGTCGATGACGAGGTCGGCGGCCGTGAGGCGCAGGAGCTGGTCCCCGCGGCCGCGCCTCAGGAGCGCCCTCACCCGCGCGAGCAGCTCGGGAAAGGCGAAAGGTTTCGCCAGATAGTCGTCCGCCCCCGCGTCCAGCCCGGCCACGCGGGCGTCGAGCCCGTCGCGCGCCGTCAGCACGAGCACGGGCGTCAGGAGGCCTTTGCGACGCAGCATCCCGAGCACTTCGAGGCCGTCCCGTCCCGGCAGCATGAGATCCAGCAGCACGAGGTCGAAGGGCCGCGACGAGGCGAGGAAGAAGCCGTCCTCGCCGGTCTTTGCCACAGTGACCCCGTAGCCTTCGGCTTCGAGCCCCTCGCGCAGCGCACGGGCGACCTTGGGCTCGTCCTCGACCACGAGGATCTGGAGTCCGGAGGCGGGCTCCTCGCCGCTCATGCCCGTCCTTCGCACGCGGCCATTCTATGCCCCCGTTCCGAGGGCGGCGCGCCTAGAAGCGCACGTGAACGAGCGCTGACAGCACGTGAGCCGTGTAGTCGGCGTAGCGGCTGTCCAGAAACAGGAAGCGGCTCACGTTCATCGGGCCGAGGTCGCTGGCCGAGCGGCGGGTCTCCTGGAAGACTCCCTGCATGTAGGGCTGCATGACGTCCCAGGTGAAGTCGTCCAGACGATAGGGCTCGTACCAGTAGCGGGCTTCGAGCGTGACCCGCTTGCCGAGTTCCCAGAGCAGCGATGCCCGCGCCGTGAGCGTGCTGTCCGAGAGCTCGGGGAACGGGTAGGCGACGGCGCTGTTGACGTCCGGAGTGCCGAGGTTCTCGGTGGTCCAGTCGCCGGCGAATTTCTGGTAGTTGAGGTCCGCCCGCAGCTTCGCCTTCTTGCCGAGCGGAGCGACCGCCTCGCAGCCGATCCAGTAGACGTCGTCCGAGGAGGCGCGGGTCCAGCGGTTCGTCGGGTTGTAGTCGGTGGTGAGGCTGGTCTTCGTCACCTGGAGGCTGTTCCACTCGTACTGGTCGTAGCCGGCCCAGCCGCCGAAGAGCCAGTCGTCCTTCGCATAGGTCGCGCCGGCGTAGAACGAGCCGCTCTTCGAGTCCTGCAGGCCGTAGCCGTAGGCGAAGCCCTCGACCGCGCCCGGGTACTCGTCCTTCCAGTAGCTCGCGCCGAGGGTCGCCATCACGTTCTCGCCGACCGGCGCGCTCACGTCGACACCGAACTGGTCGCGGTCGCGCGTCCACACGTCGTAGGCGCGCACGCCGGAGGTCTCGAGGCCGACCTCGTAGTCGCCCTCGAAGTCGCGGCTCGCCACGAGGTAGAAGACGTTGACGTCGGCGTTTCGCACGTTGAAGCGCAGCGTGCCCTTGAAGGCGTCGTCGGTCGTCTTGTCGACCTGGCGCGCCTCGTAGTCCCACCCCGTGCGGACGTACTCGCCGTCCAGGGTCACGCCGCCGAAGCGGTACGCCGCCCCCAGGTTCAACCGCTGCCGCGTGTAGCCGCCGATCTCGTTGAAGAGCACCCGGTTGCCCGCGGCGTCCTTCTGCCCGACGCCCGCCCGGAAGAACGAGTCCCCCGAGGACGAGTAGCCGGGGAACAGGATCTCGGGCCGCTGGTCGTCCAGCTCGTAGTAGCGGTACCCGGCGCGGACGGAGAGCGCGTCGGTCAGCCGCGAGGTCGCCTTCAGGTCGGCCTGCGTCGTCTCCATCTTCCCGTCGAGGCTCGCCCGGGGCAGCGCCGCGTCCTTGGCGTAGACGAGGGGCTGGCCCGCCTGCGAGAACACCACCGCGGTGTTCTCCGCGTAGGGCAGGAAGGGGTCGTCCTGCTCGAAGCTGCCGCGAGCCGCCGTCGCGTTCAGCCGCGTCTTCTCGCCGAGGCGGAGCGACAGGTTGGCGAAGATCCGCTCGTAGTCGTTCTCGGGCCAGAGCTGCGTCGCAGAGCGGGCATAGAGGCCCCGCAAGTTGTTGCTCCCGTTGGGAGCCGCCGGCTCCTGCTCGGCCCTGGGATCGAAGATCGTGGCCGAGGCGCGTCCCGGCGGAGCCTCGAAGGGGTTGTCGAAGTAGAGGGCGGTGATGTCGTTGCGGAAGCGCGAGCCGAACCAGCCGGCGGAGGCCGAGTGGCCCTTCCTGGCCCAGGCGAGCGTCACGCCCATCTCGGTGGTCTTGTAGTCGAGAGGCTCGATCAGCTCGTTGCCCCGCACTTCGACGGTCTCGCGCCAGAAGGAGCCGGCTCCCGTCCCCAGAACACCAGACAGGCTCTGGCGGCGGATGTAGGTGCCGAAGCCGAGGGGCCGGGTGCCCTCGCGCGTCTCGTAGCGGCCGCTGAGGCTCAAGGTGAAGGCCTTCGCGATCTTGAAGTCCAGCGAGCCTTTCAGGTCCTTCCGCTCGGTCCGCAGGTCGAAGCGGGTGGCGTCGGCAAGCGCCGCGTTCATGTAGGCCACCAGGGCCGGCGATGCGAACGGGGATGTCGGAGATCCGGCCAGCGTCTCGGCGGCCTGGCGGAACGGGTCGCCGAGCGTCAGGCTTCCGGTGCCGGCTCCCGACCACAGCGTCGTCGAGCCGCTCGAGTAGAAGCGCGGCAGCTCGACGAAGCTCGCCTTGAACAACAGCTTCGCGGGATCGGCCAGCTCGAGGAAGTAGCGTTGGTCGTCCTGCAGGGCGTCCACGAGCGTGAACGAGAGCGCGAGGTCGCTCTGCTTCGGCGTCCAGGAGAACCGGCCGAACTCGAGGACGACGCCCTCCTGGACGTCCCGGAACTCGTTGAAGCGCGCCTCGCCCCGGCCATCCACATCGTTGACGTACTGGCCGCCGGCCACGGCTTCGACGCGGGTCTCTGCTTCGTCGGCGGGCGGCGCGTCCTGGGCGAGCGCGGCGGCGCTCAGCGTGAGGAAGCCTGCGAGAGCGATTCCGATGGTCTTCATGGCTCCCTCCCTAGCGCTGGAACAGCGGGCCGGACGGGTGATTCGACCCGTGGATCTGCTGGTGGCAGTTGAGGCAGGCCCGGTTGCCCACCCAGACCGAGGCGGGCACGCCGGCGACGGTCTGGTGGCGGCCCTGCTGGTGGCAGGACTGGCAGAGCTGCGTGACGCGCGCCTGCAGCATCTGCGGGTAGTTCGAGCCGTGGGCCTTGTGGCAGGTGAGGCAGTCCTCGCGGACCGGAGCGTGCTCCCAGAGGAACGGGCCGCGCATGTTCTGGTGGCAGGAGTAGCAGGTCTCGTTGACCGAAGCCTGCTTGAGGAGCTTCTCGCCCGTGGTTCCGTGCGGGTCGTGGCACGACGCGCAGTCCATCTGCCCGTCCCGCATCGGATGGGCCGAGCGCTGGTGCAGCGCCGCCCGGACCTCGCCGTGGCACTCGAGGCACTTCTTCGTCGTCGCCGTCGCGCCCGGCAGCGTCTTCGCGAGCTCCGGCGTCCCGCCTCGCGTCCCGTGCACCTCGTGGCACGTCGCGCAGGCGACGCCCGCGAGCTGATGCGGGCTGCCCTGCCAGTGCGCGTGCTTCGGGTTCTCGGCGTGGCAGGTGAGGCACGTGGCATTCGCCTCGGCGCCCCGCTTCACGCTCGCCGGCTTCTGCTCGCCGCCCGAGGCCGCATGTTCCTGGGCCCCGGCGTGGCAGCTCAGGCAGTTCGCCGCCTGGTAGGCCGTGTCGGCCTTGAACTGCCGGCCGTGGGAGGTCGTCGCGAACGCCTTCGCCTTGTCCTCGTGGCAGGCCGCGCACTCTTCCTGTGCCGGCGCCGACGGGGCGAGCGCCAGCGCGCCTCCGGCCAGGGCGAACGCCAGCACGAGCCGCCCGTGTCCCTTCCTCATGAGCCGACCTCCTCCGGATGCGTCCCGGACCGCCGCGCGGTCGCGGCGGCCGATCACAAGCTACCCGTTCGGCGGCCGTCCGGAGGTGAAGACTTCCTGAAGTTCTGTTCAGGAAGCGCCGGCTCGTTGGCCTATATCGGAATTCGAGTACGATAGCCGATATGCCGAGGTCGGGCCGGACGGTGGAGCGCGAGTTCCTGCTCGCCTTCTGGAAGGTCCACATTCTCCATCACGCCGGCGAGGAGCCGATCGTCGGCCAGTGGGTGATGCGCGAGCTGAGGCGGCACGGCTACGAGGTCAGCCCCGGGACGCTCTATCCGCTGCTCGCGCGCATGGAGGAGCGCGGCTGGCTGCGGTCCACGGCGGATCCGAACGGCGGCCGCCGCGCGCGGCGGGACTACGTGCTCACTCGCCAGGGCAAGGCGATCCTGACTCTGCTCCGTCGGCAGGTCGAGGAACTCTACCGGGAGGTCGTGCTCGGGGAGGAGGAGGACGCGCCGGCGCGAGTGACGCCGGCGGGTCCGGGGCGCACCGTGAAGGCAAGGCGCCCATGAGCAGCACGGCTCGATTGGCTCAGCCGCGCGGTTCCTTCGAGCCTCGCCTCTTCGCGCCCAAGCTCGCTCTCGCCGTCGGATTCCCGGCGATCCTCGCGGGCTGGGCCCCTGCTTGACGCTCCGGCGAGCAAGTGAGCGAAGCCGCCAGCGAGCAAGGTCCGGCGGCCGCCGCGCCTCGATCCGATCGGACGAGCCTCCTGGGGCTCGTCGCGCTCTTTTCCAGGCTCGGCGCGACGTCCTTCGGCGGACCCGCAGCCCACGTCGCTATGATGGAGGACGAGGTCGTGCGGCGGAGGGCGTGGCTCACACGCGAGGAGTTCCTCGACCTCCTGGGCGCGACCAACCTCATCCCCGGCCCCAACTCCACCGAGATGGCGATCCACGTCGGCCGGCGGCGCGCGGGCTGGCGGGGGCTGCTCGTGGCCGGTCTCGGCTTCGTCCTCCCGGCGACAGCGCTCACCTGGGCTTTCGCCTGGGCCTACGTCCAGTACGGCCAGATGCCGCAGGCGGCCGGCCTGCTCTACGGGGTCAAGCCCGTGATCATCGCGGTCGTCGCGCAGGCCTTATGGGGGCTGGGGCGCACCGCCCTCAAGAGCGGCGCGCTGATCGCGGCGGGCGTGGCCTGCGTGACGCTCGGCGCCGCCGGCGTGCACGAGCTGGCGCTGCTCTTCGGCACCGGTCTGGCCGTCGCCGTCCTCCGCGGCCTCGCCAGGCAGCGGGCGGCGCTCACGGCTGTCTTGCCGCCCCTGTCGGCGGCCGGCCTGAGCGCCGTCGCCGGCGCGCAGCCGTTCCAGGTCTCGATGCTGTTCCTCGTCTTCCTGAAGATCGGAGCGGTGCTGTTCGGCAGCGGCTACGTCCTGCTCGCCTTCCTGCGCGCGGAGCTCGTCGGGCGCCTCGGCTGGCTGACCGAGGCACAGCTCCTGGACGCCGTCGCGGTCGGGCAGGTCACGCCCGGGCCCGTCTTCACCACGGCCACGTTCGTGGGCTACGTGCTCGGCGGGAACCTGGGCGCCGTGGCGGCGACGACCGGGATCTTCCTCCCCGCGTTCCTCTTCGTCGCCGCCAGCGGGCCGCTGGTTCCGCGCCTGCGTCGATCGCCCGCCGCCGGCGCGTTCCTGGACGGGGTGAACGTCGCCTCCCTGGCCCTCATGGCCGTAGTCGCGTGGCAGCTCGGGCGCGCCGCCCTCGTCGACGTGCCCACGGCGCTCCTCGCGACCGTGGCGGCGGTGCTGCTCTTCCGCTACCGCGTCAACTCGAGCTGGCTGGTCGCGGGCGGTGCGCTCGCGGGCCTGCTGCTCAAGACCCTGGCCGAGGCGTTCTAGAGGCGAGCGCGCAGCCAGAGCAGCAGCAGGGCCACGGGAAGCGCCAGGGCCGTCCGCCATTCCCGGTTCCTCCGCACGCGCCGCCACTCGAAGCGCGACGCGCGCGGGCCCGCGGGCGCGAGCCGAGGCAGGAACGCCGGGACCGCGCGGGCCCAGGCGGCGTACTCGTCGCCGAACTTGCCCGCGAGGAACGCGGCCTCGCCGCGGATCGCCGCCGGGTAGAAGACGGCGAAGTACGCGAGGACCGCGAGCGCCACCCACGGGCTCCAGGACGCGACCGCGAAGCCGACGCCCAGCAGGACGCTTCCGAGATAGAGCGGGTTCCGCGTGTGGGCGTAGGGGCCGCCCGTCGCGAGGGCGGCCGTCTTCTCGATGTGCCCCGAGGCCCAGAGGCGGACCGTCTCGCCGAGCGCCGCGAGCGGCAGGCCGAGGAGCAGCGAGAACGGCTCCGGCCGGGCCAGGGCCAGGGCGGCGAGGCCGAACAGGTAGCCGAGGGGAACGCGAAGCCTGGAGAGGCTAGACAGCGCGCGACTCCGGGAACGAGATGCCCAGCCGCGCGTCGATCGCCCGCACCACCTCGGTCGGCGTGATCGCTCTCATCACGCCGTCGTGGACCCGGCAGCGTCGCCTGTGGCACGGCGAGCAGAGCGGCACGCGGCGCACGACGCGGTCGTCCGGGGAGAACGGACCGTTGCGCTCCGGATCGGTCGGGCCGTAGAGCCCCAGGACCGGAGCGCCCACGGCGGAGGCCACGTGGAGCGGCCCGGTGTCGGCGGCGATCACGAGGCGCGTCTCGCGGCACAGCTCCATGTACTCGAGGAGCGTCGTCGGGAAGCAGCGCACGGCGGCCCCCTCCGAGGCGCGCACCACGCGATCGGCCAGGGCCTGCTCCCCGGGCCCCCAGGTGACCAGCGCCTCGAGGCCCCGCTCGCGCAGGGCCCGCGCCACGGTGCCGTAGCTCTCGGGGGGCCAGAGCTTGCTGGCCCAGCCGCCCCCCGGGTTGAGGATCACGAAGCCACCGAGGCCCAGGCTCTTGAGCCCCTGCCTCACCGTCACGGCCTCGGCCTCGCTCGGCGGCAGCGGGAACTCCCGCAGCCCCACCTCGTCGATGCCCAGCGCCCGGAGCAGCGCCAGGTTCTTGTCGATGACGTGCACGGCCTCGCTGGTGGGAGAGGCGCCCTCGCGGATGAGCAGGGCGGAGAGCGGCTCGCGGCGCCAGCCGCTGGCGAAGCCCACGACGCGGGGCGCGCCGGCGAAGCGCGCCCACAGCGCCGACTTCCACAGCCCCTGGAAGTCCAGCGCCACGTCGTACTGCTCAAGGCGCACCTCCGCCGCCACGCGCCGCGCCGCGCCCAGCGTCAGCGCCTGGGCCCGGGGCAGGCGGTGGACGCGCATCAGCGCGGTGTTGCGCTCGAGCAGGGGCGCCGCCGGGCTCTCGACCAGCCATCCGGCTTCCCAGCCCTGGTGCCGCAGCGCGGCCAGGGCGGGGAGGGCGTGCACCACGTCCCCGATCGACGACATCCGGACGATGAGGGCCTTCATCCGCGCAGCCTGGCCAGGATGGCGCTCGTGTCGTGGTCCTTCGGATCGCCCACGATCGCGACGCGGCCTCCGTACGAGCGGACCACTTCGCGCTCGGGAACGCTGTCGGGCGTGTAGTCCGTGCCCTTGCAGTGTACTTCGGGGCGGAGGGCGAGCAGCAATTGCGTCACGTCGTCCTCCTGGAACACGACGACGTGGTCGACGCTGCGGAGCGCGGCGACCAGCAACGCGCGATCTCCCTCGGGCAGCACGGGCCGCCCTTCGCCCTTCAGCCTCCGGACCGAGGCGTCGCCGTTGACGCCCACCACGAGGACGTCGGCCTCGGCCCGGGCTCCCGCCAGGTAGCGGACGTGGCCCACGTGCAGCACGTCGAAACAGCCGTTGGCGAAGGCGACGCGCTTCCCGGCCCCGCGCGCCTCCGCCAGGCGGGCGGCCACCTCGGCGAGGGTGCCGATCTTGTCCTCGGCCCGCCTCATCCGCGCACCGCCGCCTTGAGCTCGGCCGCCGAGACGGTGGCCGTGCCGCGCTTCATGACCACGACGCCGCCGGCGCAGTTCGCGAGGCGCGCGGCGTCCGCCGGCGTCGCGCGAGCCGCCAGGGCCAGCGTGAACGCGGCGATCACCGTGTCGCCGGCGCCTGTCACGTCGGCCACCTGGTCGCTCCCGTGGATCGGGATGTGGACGGGCGGCCGGCCCCGCTCGAAGAGCGCCATGCCGTCGCTACCGCGCGTGACGAGCACGGCCTGCGTCCCGAGCCGCCGCAGCAGGATCCGGCCCGCGGCCTCGAGCCGCCGGCGGTCGTGGCCGATGGCGATGCCCAGCGCGGCTTCGACCTCCGGCTCGTTGGGCGTGACGGCGGTCATGCCGCGAAAGGCGGTGAGGGCGTAGCGCGAGTCGACGGTCACCGGCACGCGCCTCCGGCGCGCCAGCGCGATGGCCGCCTTGACGACCGCCGGCGTGACGAGGCCGAAGCCGTAGTCGCTGACCAGCACGCCGTCGAGGGGCCCCCGGAACCGGCGGAGCAACGCGACCAAGCGGCGAGCCGCCGACGGGCGGCCGGCCAGGCTCGTGGCTCGGTCGATGCGGACCACCTGCTGCTTCGTGGAGTGGGCGCCGCCGGCGAGGATGCGCGACTTGACCGGCGTCGCGTATCCAGGTTCCGACACGACGTGCCGCGCGTCGATTCCCCGGGCGCGCAGAAGGGCCCGGAGCCCGCGGCCGTAGTGGTCCCGGCCGAGCACGCCGAACGCGACCGGCGTCCCGCCGAGGGTGCGTATGTTGTGGATGGCGTTCGCGCCTCCCCCCAGGCGCAGCTCGGCGCCGTCGTGGCGGAGGATCAGGACCGGCGCCTCGCGGCTGACGCGGTCGATGCGCCCGAAGACGAACTCGTCCGCCACGAGGTCCGCGACGACGAGGATCCTGCGGCCGCGGAAGGCGCGGATCGCGCCGAGCAGGCGCGCGCGGTCGGCGGGCGTCACGCGGCCGCTTCCCCCTCGAGGATGCGGCTCACCGCGTCGAGGAGCTGCTCCGCCACGAGGTCGGGGGCTCGCTTCCAGCCGGGAGCGTGGTGGGTCCACTCGCCCAGGCCGTAGCCGCTCTTCACGAGCGCGCCCCGGGCGCCGACGCTCCACGCGAGCTGGAGGTCGCCGTGGCGGTCGCCGACCACCCAGGAGCGCGAGAGGTCGAGTCGAAGCTCAGCCTCGGCTCGCCTGAGCAACCCCGGCCGCGGCTTCCGGCAGTCGCAGTCGCGGCGATACGGCGGCTCCCCGGCCGAAGGGTGGTGGGGACAGAAATAGACGCCGTCGAAGCGCGCCCCGCCGGCCTCCATTGCGGCGGCCATGCGCGCGTGGACCTCGTGGATGACCGCCTCCGGGAAGTAGCCGCGCGCCACGCCGGCCTGGTTCGTCACGACCACCGCCGCCCAGCCCGCCCGGTTCACGAGGCGCACCGCCTCGACCGACCACGGAAAAAGCTCGAAGCGCGAGGCGTGGTTCACGTACCCCACCTCGTGGGACAACGTCCCGTCCCGGTCCATGAAGATGCAGGGGCGGCCCTTCAAAGCCGGCGCGCCTCCTCGACCACGCGGTCCACGCCGACGCGCGTCATGCAGCGGTGGTCGATGGGGCATTCGCGGAGCAGGCACGGCGCGCAGTCCACGTCCTCGCGCACGATGCGGTGCGGCGCCGGGCCGGCGGGGGCCGTCTCGCGCCAGTCCGTCGAGCCGTACACGGCCACGAGGGGCGTCCCCAGGGCCGAGGCGAGGTGCATGGGTCCCGAGTCGTTCGTGAGCAAGAGCTCGAGGCGGCCGAGCACGCCGACGAGCGCGGGCAGGTCGGTCTCGCCGCAGAGGTTCCGGACGGGCGCCTCGACGGCGGACGCGATGGCATCGCCCAGCGCGCGCTCGGCGCCGCCGCCGAGGATCGCGACCTGCGCGCCGCGCTCCTCCGCCAGCCGCGTCGCCGCCGCGGCGTAGCGAGCGGCGATCCAGCGCTTCGCCGACCCGAAGGCGGCCCCGGGGTTGACGCCGACGAAGCGCCCCTCCCCGAGGAGCGCCGCCCCGCGCGCGGCCCACGCTTCGGGGCAGCGGAGCGAGGCGTCGGGTGAGGCCGAGACGTGGAGGCCGACACCCGCGAGCATCGCCCGATAGTAGTACACCTGGCTGCGGCCCCGGATCGCGCCCGGGACGCGCGCGCGGCGCGTCCGGAGCGCGCCGCGCGCCTCGGTGGCGTAGCCCCAGCGCTCGGGGATGCCGGCCAGCGCGAGGCTCAGCGCGGATCCGAACGAGTTCGTGAACAGCACCGCCGCGTCGAAGCGGCCGTGAAGCGCCGCGGCATCGACCCGCACGCCGCGGCTCTCCACGACGCCATCCACTTCGGCGATGGCCTCGTAGAGCTTCGCCACCCAGGGACGCGCCAGCACCTCGAGGCGCGCCTCGGGGAAGTTCCGGCGCAGGTCGCGCAGCGCGGGCAGCGACAGCACCACGTCGCCGATCCAGTTGGGAGCGCGGACGAGGAGGTTCATGGCCGCGGCTGCGTCTTCCAGCGCCGATGCAGCCACAGCCATTGCTCGGGGGCACGGCGGATCCAGCTCTCGGTCCGAGAAGCGAGCTCCTGGGTTATGCGTGCGATCTCGGCGTCGCGCTCGGCCTCGGGGCGCACCTCGACGGCGGGCTCGTAGCGCAGCCGGTAGCGGCCGTTCCGCTGCAGCTCGGTCCACGCCGGGAGCAGCGCGCAGCCCGTCTTCAGCGCGAGGGCGGCGGCGACGGTCGTGGTCGCCGCCTTGCGGCCGAAGAAGTCCACGAAGATGCCGTCCTCCTCGAGCACGTTCTGGTCGAGGAGCATGGCGGCGCTGCGCCCCGCGCGCAGCTCCCGCAGCACGCTGCCCAGCGCCTTGCGCTTGTAGACCACCGCGTTGCCGGTCACCCTGCGGAGCGCCACCAGGCGCGCGTCGAGGGCGGGGTTCTCGAGCGGCCGCGCCACGACGCTCACCGGTCCGTAGCGGAGGGCGTGGGCGATTCCGTGGACCTCCCAGTTGCCGAGGTGCGCCGTGCAGTAGAGCATCCCCCTGCCGGGCGCCGCCGCGGCGCGCACGTTCTCGTCGCCTTCCACGTCGACGAGCGAGACGAGCTCGGAGCCGGTCCGGCCTGCCATCCAGAGCAGGTCGAAGATGACGGCGCCGAAGTGCGCGTAGACGCCGCGGGCCACACTTCGGACGCGCTGCGCGCTCCAGTCAGGGAACGACGCCCCCAGGTTGTCGCGGGCGATGCGCATGTGGCGCACGTCCAGCCGGCCCCAGAGCCGACCGAGGGTCCGGCCGGCCGCGAGGGCGAGCCGGCGCGGCAGGCGCCGCACGAGCGCCTGCGCCGCCGCGGCCGCGAGCGCCTCGAGCCGGTAGCGGGTCGCCCTCGTCACGCCGCCCTCCGCGCCACGCGCAGCAGCCGTTCCCGGAAGCTCTCCTCGTCGGCGAACTGGACGCCCACGCGCAGCACGCGCACCGGCGGGCCCGAGCGCGCCGCGGGCGGCAGCCGCACCGCGTCCTTCGCCGTCGTCAAGATGGCCTCCGCCCCCGTCGCGACCGCGCGCGCCGCCACCCCGGCCCAGTCGGAGTCGCTGAAGCGGTGGTGATCGCGGAAGACGTCCCGTCCGGCGACCGCCACGCCGCACGCCGCGGCATCGGCCACGAACCGCTCGGGGCGCGCGATCCCGCACACGAGCCACGCGCTCCGCGGGACGCGCTGCTCGCGGCCGTCGAGGTCGGCGGCGCCCAGCACGCGCCGCGTCACCCGCCAGGTCTCGACGCCTCCGGGACCCGGCCCGTCCTCGGTCAGCAGGACGCCGTGGGCGCGGGCCACGGACCGCGGGAACTCCCGGAGCCGGCCGGCGGGCAGCGGCCAATCCCTCAGGTCTTCGGGCGTGGCGCAGACGAGATCGAGATCGCGCCGCAGCCGAAGGTGCTGGAAGCCGTCGTCGAGGACGTGGACGCGGCGTCCGAAGAGCCGCTCTGCGAGCAACGCGGCCGCGTCGCGCCGGCGTCCGATCAGCACGGGCACGCCGGACAGGGCGCGGGCCAGCATCACGGGCTCGTCGCCGGCGCTCCGCGCGTCCATCCGGAGGCCGTCGCCGTCCGACACCACCTGGGGACCGCCCGCGTACGCGCCCCCGTAGCCGCGGCTCAGGATCGCGACGGGAAGCGCGGCGTCCCGGAGCGTGCGCGCGATCCACTCGACCACCGGCGTCTTCCCCGATCCCCCGACGCTCAGGTTGCCGACGCTGATCACGGGCCCCTCGGGCCGGAGGGACGGCAGGAGCCCGGCGCGGTAGGCCGCCACGCGCAGCGCGCCGAGCGCGCCGTAGGCGATCCCGAGGGGCAGCAGGAGCCTCATGCGACGAGCGCCGCGAGCGCGTCCACGGTCCTCTGGAGCGCGCCCCGGTTGCGGTCGACGAGGGCGCGCGCGTGCTCGCCCAGCTCGCGGCGCCGAGCCCCGTCCGTCAGGAGCCCCGACAGGGCGTCCATGAGCTCGCCCTCGTCCCCGACCTGGACGAGAGCCCCCTCGGCGCGGAACTGGTCGGCGATCTCCTGGAAGTTCTCCATGTGCGGCCCCACCACGACCGGCTTGCCCCAGGCTGCCGCCTCGAGCACGTTGTGCCCGCCCTTCTGGACGAGGCTCCCTCCGACGAAGGCGACGGTCGCGTACGAGTACGCCGAAGCGAGCTCGCCGAGGGTGTCGAGCAGCAGCACCTCGCCGTTGCGCCAGGCCGATCCGTCGCTCGCGCGGCGCCGGCGGCAGCGCAGGCCGAGAGCCTCGGCCAGCGGCGGGACCGCCTCGAAACGCTCGGGGTGGCGCGGCGCGATCGCCAGGGCCAGGTCGGGCTCAGCCGCCAGGAGCCGCGCGTAGACCCGCAGGAGCGCCGCCTCCTCGCCCTCCGTCGTGCTTCCGGCCAGGAGGATCGGCCGGCCCCGAAGGGGAGCGAACGCGCTCTCCAAGGCGGGGCTCGGCGCCGGCACGTCGACGGCGTCGAACTTGAGGTTTCCGGTGACGCGCACCCGGCCCGGAGGAGCCCCCATCGCAAGGATGCGCTCCGCGTGGGCCTCCGCCTGCATGAGGAACAGGTCGACCTGGTCGAGGACCGGCTCCAGGAAGAAGCGGAGGCGGCGGTAACGCGGGAAGCTCCGCGGCGAGATGCGGCCGTTGACCAGGGCCACGCGCGCGCCGCGACGGCGCGCCTCGCGGATCAGGTTCGGCCACAGCTCCGTCTCGACGAGCACCAGCAGCTCCGCCCGCACGGCGCGGAGGGCGTGCCGCGACGGGCCGGGGAAGTCGAACGGTGCGAAGAAGAGCGCGTCGTGGCCGCTCAGGCTGCGGCGCGCCACGTCGTTGCCCGTCAGCGTGGTCGTCGAGACGACGAGCCGCCGGCCCGGGAGGCGCCGGCCGAGCGGCCCCAGGAGCGCCCGCGCCGCGAGGACCTCGCCCACCGAGACGGCATGGATCCAGAGCGAAGGCGAATCCCCGGCGACGCCCTGAGGCAGGCGCCCGAAGCGCTCCCGGAACGTCTTCAGGTACTTGCCGGTGCCGCGCCCCTTCCAGAGGTAGTAGGGGATCGAAAGCGTGAAGGCGACCGCCAGCAGGACGTTATACAGAAGATACAAGCGAAGAAGTATAGCCGGCGGTCGCGGCGAGGCCGGTAACGCGACTACTCGAGCCGCCGCTCGCGCAGGTCGTAGCGCTGGCCCGCTTTCAGGACGCGGATCCTGAGGGCGCCCCGCTCCTTCCGGCCGTCCACGATCATCACGGACCCGCCCACGACCTCGGCCTTGCGCCCGCCCTCGACCAGGAGAGCGGCATCCTCGTCGACGCCGACGCCGAGCTCGCCGGGATTGGCGAGGATCAGGGCGAACAGCCGGTTCTCCCGCTGCCGCCGGATGAAGTGCTGGTCCAGGATCACGCCGGGGATCAGGCCCAGGCCCTCGCGGGTCGCGACCTTGGCCGCGTCGATCACCTTGAAGTCGCCCTCGCCGGTGATCATCACCCGGGACATCGCCGCCGTGCCGGCGCTCGTGCCGCCGAACACGACACCGGCGCGATGGCGCTCGCGAACGGCACGCAACAGCTCGGGGTCGCGGAGCGCGTCCATGATGCGGGCCTGGTCGCCGCCCCCGAAGAAGACCCCGGTCGCGTCGCGCAGCAGCGCCAGGAACCGCTCGCGCGCCTCGGGCCCGAGCGGAGCGAGGGGCGCCATCTCGATCGAGGCCGGCGCGAGGGGCGCGAGGTCCTCGCGAACGCCGTCGAAGCTCTCCTCGGGCGACGCGCTCGCCCACGTCACGACCAGGAGCCGCGCAGCCTTCCCGCCCGCCCACTCGACGAAGCGCTGCAGCGCCCGGGGCGGACGCTCGCCACCCCCGAACAGGACCAGGGCGCCGTCGGCGCCGGCCGGAGCGGCGACTGCGCAGACGACCGTCAGCAACAGCGCTCGGGGGCTCATGGGTTGAAGGGGAGAGGAAACGCCGCTACCTTACCGCCGATCTCATGAACAGGCCAGCGCTCATCGTCCACGGCGGCTGCGGCACGCCTCCCCGCGGAGAGGAGGACGCGCGCAACGCCGCCTGCGAGCGCGCCGCGGACGCGGGCTTCGCGGTGCTGGACGGCGGCGGCAGCGCCCTCGACGCCGCCGAGGCGGCGGTGCGCCGACTGGAGGACGAGCCGCTCCTCAACGCGGGCACGGGGTCGTACCTGCAGGCCGACGGCGTGGCTCGCCTCGACGCCAGCGTCATGGCCTCGGACGGCCGCGCGGGCGCCGTCGCTCAGGCGCCCAACCTGAAGAACCCGATCCGCCTCGCCCGCTACCTCCTCGAGCAGGACGCCCACGTGATGCTCGCGGGACGCGAGGCGCTCGAGCTGGCCCAGCGCCTGGGCCACGAGACGGCGGTCGTCGCGACGCCGGCGAAGATCGCCTACTGGCAGGAGCACCTGCGCGACCACCACAGCCGGCTCGACTACGAAGCGATGGGCGCCGAGTGGAAGGCCGAGAACCCGCGCCGCCTCGGCACGGTGGGCTGCGTGGCGCTGGACGCACAAGGCCGGCTCGCGGCCGCCACCTCGACCGGCGGCACCGGGCAGTGCTATCCGGGGCGCGTCGGCGACACCCCGATCATCGGCGCCGGCACCTACTGCACCCCCCAGGTCGGCGTGTCGATGACCGGCGTGGGCGAGCGCATCATGGTCCTGCTCTCCGCGAAGCGCCTCGCCGACCTCGTCGCGGACGGCCGCTCACCGGCGGAGGCTGGCGCGGCTGTCATGGCCGAGCTGGACCGCGTCAACGGCGCCGCAGGCCTGATCGCACTCGCCGCCGACGGCACCCTGGTCGCGCTGCGCAACACGCCGTTCATGGCCACCGCCAGGCGTCACTGATGCTATGATGGTTACATCATGATGGCACGAACGCAGGTGAGCCTGGAGCCCGAGCTGCAGCGGCGGGCTCGCCGACGGGCCGCCGAGCTCGGCGTCTCCTTCGCCGAGTACGTGCGCCGGGCCGTAGAGCGCGATCTGGGCCGTCCGCGGCCGAAGGCCGACCCTTCGAGCGTCTTCGCGCTCGGGGCTTCCCGCGGGTCCGACATCGCGACGGGCAAGGATCGCCTGATCGGGGAGGCGGTCGCCGCGCGGCGCTCGCGGCGCCGCGCCCGGCGCTGAGCCTGTTCGTCGACAGCTCGGCGTGGTACGCGGCCGCCGACCGCAGCGATCTCAGCCACCGCCGGGCGACCGCGGCGCTTGGCGCAGGCGAGGCGCTCGTCACCAGCGATCACGTCCTGGTCGA
Organism: Vicinamibacteria bacterium; assembly: GCA_035691285.1. Taxonomy (GTDB): domain Bacteria; phylum Acidobacteriota; class Vicinamibacteria; order Fen-336; family Fen-336; genus DATFEN01. Next base: position 22,914 of record DASSJI010000163.1, read on the forward strand.
GACCTGGCTTCTGCTCCGCCATCGCCTGGGACGCGCAGCAGCGGAGCGGTTCTGGGACGGCCTGCGCAGCGGCGTCGCCGACGTCGAAGCCGTCGTGCCCGCGGACCTCGCTACGGCTGCGGCGGTCACAGATGCCTTCCCTGACCAGGACTTCTCGATCGTCGACCGCACCAGCTTCGCGGTGATGATGCGCCTCGGACTGCGCCGCGTGGCGACGTTCGACGACGACTTCGCCGTGTTCCGTTTCGGGCGCGGGAGGAAGCTGGCCTTCGAGATCGTTCGCTAGCCGGCCCGGCTTCTCGCCGCGCGATACAGGAACGCGCACACCACCACGACGACGGCAGCCGCGCCGGCCTCGCCCACGCCGCCAACCAGCAGTGGCTCGCGCGACTTCGCCGCGACTTGCGCCGCCACCAGCCCGGCAACAAGGACGCCCGCCAATCCCTCCCCCGCGACCAGGCCCGACGCCGCCAGGACGCCCGGGTCGCTCTCGCTCGCCTTCTTCGCGCCCCGCTCGGCCAGGGCCCGCACGCAGCCGCCGACGTAGAGCGGCGCCATGGTGGACAGCGGCAGATACACGCCGATCGCGAAGGCCAGGCCGGACACGCCGCACAGCATCGCGCCGATCGCGAGCCCGCCGCCGGTCAGGACGAGCCCCCACGGCAGCTCTCCCGCCAGCACGCCCTCGATGATGGTCTTCATCAAGGTCGCCTGGGGCGCGGGGATCTCCTTGGAACCGAACTCGAACGTGTTGCCGAGCAACAGCACCGTCGCCGCCACCGCCCAGCAGGCGAACGACGCGCCGATGAGCTGGCCGAACTGCTGGCGCGCCGGTGTCGCGCCGACCAGGTAGCCGGTCTTCAGGTCCTGCGAGATGTCGCCGGCCTTCGAGGCCGCCACTGCGACTATGGTCCCGACCGTGAGCACCGCGGCCCGGGCGCCCTCGTCCGCCCAACCCGCCGCCGCGAACACCGACGCCGTTCCGAGCAGCGTGACCAGGGTGATGCCCGAGGTCGGCTGTGTCGTGACGCCGACGATGCCCACGATGCGGGCCGCCACGGTCACGAACAGCATGCCGAAGACGCCCACGCCGGCGGCGCACACGGCGCGCTGGGCGGGTCCCATTCCACCCGCGAAGACGCCGGGGACGAGCGCCGCGACCGCCACGACCAGGAGGATGCCGCCGATCACGAAGAAGCCCGGCGCGTCGCGATCGGTCCGCTCGCCCGACCCCTCGCCGCCGCCCCCGGCGCGCAGCCCCTGCGCCACGGCCACGAACGCGCCGAGCATCGACGGCAGGTTGCGGAGGAGCGTCAGGATCCCGGCCGTGGCCACGGCCCCGGCTCCGACGTAGCGCACGTAGCGCGACCAGATGTCGCCCGCCGCCATCTCCGAGACGAGGCGCTTCGTCTCCGGGTAGAGCGGGGCCTGGAGCGAGGCCCCGAGCCACGCGATCAGGGGCGTGAGGGCCATGGCCGAGATGATCGAGCCGGCCACGCACACGGCGGACTGCCGGTAGCCGAGGATGAATCCGATGCCCAGGAGCGCCGGGGCCACCTCCAGGGCCAGCTCGGCCTTCGGCAGCACCGGCAGGGCCGTGTGCAGCTCCCCTGGAAGCAGGAACGCGAGGGAGAGCAGGAGCTTCACCAGCGCGCCCACCGCCATTCCCCGGAAGATCCACTCGCTGCCGGTCGCCCCCGCCGCCGTGGCGCGCAGCACCTCCGCGCAGGCCGTGCCCTCCGGGTACGGCAGCTCGTCGTGGGCCTTCACGATGAGCATGCGCCGCAGCGGGATCATCGCCGTGAGGCCCAGCACCCCGCCGAGAAAGCACAGGACCACGACCTGGAAGTACGGCGGCGCCATGCCCCACAGGAACAGCGCCGGGATCGTGAAGATCGTGCCGGTGGCGAGAGAGGTGGAGGCGGACCCGATCGTCTGCGAGAGGTTGGCCTCCAGGATCGTGCCCCGCGACCCCAGCATCTTGAAGATCGCCACCGTCATCACGGCGGCCGGGATCGAGGCCGACACGGTCATGCCCACGCGCAGCCCGAGATACGCGTTGGCCGCGCCGAAGACGATGCCCAGGGCGACGCCGGCGACGACGGCCTTGAGGGTGAACTCGGCGACGGGCTTCGTGTCGTCCGTCATTGGCGAGTCTCGCGTGCGTCTGGGTACCGGCCGAGGATCGCCTGGCTCTTCACCACTACGATCTCGGTGTCGCCGGCGATCGTCGCGGCCGCGCGAATGACCTGCTCGTGACGGCCGTCGGTCGACACGCCGGCAGTGTACACGGTTAAGATACGTGCCCGGTTTCACCCCACCGCATGACTCTCGCCTCAGGCTCCAGTCTCGGACCCCACGAGATCCGCGCGCCGCTCGGCGCCGGCGGGATGGGCGAGGTCTACCGCGCCCTCGACCCGAAGCTATGGCACGGCGTGCGCGGTCATGGACCTCCTCGAGGGCGAGACGCAGCGCGAGAAGCTCGAGGTCGGACCGTGCGCAACTACCCTTCAGAGGCGATCAGCAAGCTCGGCGCCGCCAACCGCGTGGACGCCGCGCGCATCGCGCGCAGCAAGGGATTCCTCTGAGGACTGCCTGCATTGCGTTGATGGCGGCGACGGCCTGCGCCGCCTGCGCGCCTGCCGTGCCCGCCCTGCGGATTCCGGCGGAGATCGCGACCCATGACGACGGCCGGGCGCCCGTCGGTGACCTCTACCGGGCTTATGCCGCGCTGGCGCGCGAAGGCTGGACGCTGGAGATCATCTGCGAATCGCAGCCCGCGGGCGCGACACGCAGGCTTCCGATCATCGCACTGCGTTCGCCGTACGCGGGCCCGGCAGTCTGGATCCTGTCCGGCATCCACGGCGAGGAGCCGGCCGGACCCAATGCGATCGCAGCCGCCGTCGCCGACATCGCCCGCCTCGGCCGCGCGCGCGCCGTCGTGCTGCTGCCGCTCCTCAATCCGCACGGCTATGCACGCAACTGGCGTTACCTGAACATGGCGGCCTATTCGGAGCAGGTCGACGGCGAGAGCGTCGGCGATTCCTCGCACCTGCTCCCGGACGCGGCGACCCCTGGCCGGGCACGGGCGCCTGCGCCTTCGAGTCCCGAGGCGGACGCGGTCACGCGCTGGATCCTCGCGCAGGCGAAGCGCTATCCGCCCGAGGTCAGCATCGACCTGCACGAGGACAACCTGATCCACGAGGGCTACGTCTATTCGCAGGGCGCCCGGGGCGCCGCAGACCCGCTCGCGATCGAGGCGGTCGCCGTGCTGCGGGCGAGCGGCGTGCCGATCAAGGCCGAGGGCCTGACGCGCTTCGGCGAGCCGGTCGAGGGCGGCGTCATCGGGCCGGTCATCGACAGCTCGATCGACGAGCTCATGAGCGCGGCGACCGTGATCCCGGACAGGCCGGGACCGCAGGCTGCGACCGTGCTGGTGTTCGAGACCCCGGCCGCCGCGCTGCCATTGCCGGCGCGGGTCGAGGCGCACGCGGCGCTGCTGCGCAAGCTCACGGCAGCGCTCGCCCCGACCGTCGACTGAGCCGCAGGCCGGCGTCAGCGAACCGAGGCAGTCGCCTCCTCGAACTGCGCGCGCGTGGCGGTCGCGCCGTGTACGCTCGCGATCCTCTCGTGCGGCAGGTCGAGCGCCCGCAGCTTCTGCGTGAACGATGCCGTGCTCGCCTGCGGCGGCCCGAAGAACCCGTCGTTGGGCGGCACGAAGAACAGGTCGCCCTGGTACACGAGCTTCTCCTTCGGCAGCCAGGCGATCACCATCTCCTTCGCGTGCGGGTTCGGGCCGATGTCGATCAGCTCGATCGAGCGCGTGCCGTCCTTGAGCACGCCGCGGTTGCCGGGCGTCGTCACGACCGTCGCGCCCTCGGCGATGAAGCTCCGGATGCCGCCAGGCGACGAGTTTGGCCACCAGCTCCGTCGAGATCGCGCGCTTCGCAACGAGCCTGGCCAGCAGGCGCTCGCGGAACAGCCTCATCAGCCGAACAGCGTCCCATTGCGGCAGTTCGCGCCAGGAGCCGTCCTTGGTCCGGCCGCCGTCGGTGACGATCACATGCAGGTGGGGGTGCCACTGCAGCAGGTCACCCGCGGTGGAGACGCGATCTGGCCTTCGACCTCACGAGCCTTGCGGGCTGGACGGCGTCAGGCCGCGCATCTGTTGTAGCGTCGCCGCGGGGCGTGCGCGGGCTGTTCGCATTGACCGCCGCGCTCCTCGCGGGGCTCAGCTTCGGCTACTGGCTCCGTGGCTCGCGGATGGCGGACGAAGCCAAACCTAGATCGCGCCCGAGACGTTCTACCGCAAGCTGGAGCAGCTCGGGATCAAGAAGCGGGACGAGTAGGTTTCGAGCTGGTCAGACCAGGTTGCGCAGCAAGCGCAGCGCCGGCGCAACACGGATGCCGTCCGGCGTCTGGTAATCCTTGACCCCCACTGCCGAGACCTGCCACGCCTCGGCCTGCGGAAAGCGCGCTCTGAGGTAACGCAGGCCGCGGTCAGGTTCCGCATCCGCCCACTTGGCCTCGACGAGGAGGCGAGGCAGGCGGCCCTCGACAACGACGAAATCGACCTCCCGGCCGTCGACGTCACGAAAGTAGCGCAGCTCCAGGTCGCGCCCATGGGCGTCCTGCTCGAAGTGAACCCACTTGAGGAGATGCCCCGCCATCAGGTTCTCGAAGCGCGCCGGCTCACCGGGCACGATGGACCAGTCCAGGTGGTAGTGCTTCTGCTCCTTCTTGACGGCCCGGATGCGTGGAGCGCCGAAGGGAGCGATCCGGACGATCGCGTAGAGCCGCTCCAGCGCGGCGAGCCACCCCGAGACGGCCTTGTGGCTCACCTGGAGGCCTTCCCGAAGCGCATTGATGGAGAGCGGTGAGCCGACCAGGGCCGGCAGCCGCAGCATCAGCAGCTCGAGATGACCGAGATCCTGAATGCGCTCGAGGGAGGCGACCTCCTCGCGCACCAGCAGTGTCCGATACTCACGCGACCATCGCCGCGCCTCCACCTCGCTGCCCGACAGGCAGGGCTCGGGGAATCCTCCGAGGCGCAGCAGCTCCAAGAGCTCCTCTTCCGTTTCGATCCCCAGCTCCGCCGCCGAGAACGGATGCAGTCGCAAGAGGTGATATCGGCCCTGGAGCGAATCGCCGCCGAAGCGATACAGGTCCAGCCTCCCGCTTCCCGTGACCAGGATCCGCTGGCTGCGCGGTCGTCCGTCATAGACGCCTTTGAGGAAGTTCCGCCAGCGCCGGTACTTGTGGATCTCGTCGAAGATCCAGAGTCGTCCCGGCGGAAGCTCGGCCTTGAGGATCCGCTCGCGGTGCTCCGCGATATCCCAATTGAGGTAGGCCGGGTGCGCGCGCGGCAGACCGAGGGCGAGCGTCGTCTTCCCGACCTGGCGCGGTCCGGCGACGAAGACCATCTTGCGGACCAGGTCGCGGCGAAGCTGCGCGGCGAGGTAACGGGGGCGCACGGCCATGCCGCACCATACCTACATGTTTTCCCAATGGCAATATTACTCGCGAGTAATCCTGCCCATGGTTGAAATTACTCGACCTTCGAAACGGTTCCCAGGCAGGTGTTCGTTCCTCGAACGGGCGTTCGAGGACATGACGCTGCCCAACGAAGCCGCTCCCTCCTGCTCAATGAGTTGGCGGGCTCCCTGCGCGGCACCGTCGATGTGTATCTTGGCCGCGCGATGCTTCGGGTGGGCCTGGACGCGATGCTTCGGGTGAGCCTGGAAAAGAGCTGGCAGGGGAGCAGCACTCTCATCCGGGACGTGCGTTTCGCGCCCGCCCCAGACAGAACGCCGAGAGTGTCCGTGCGACCGCTGGGAGCGGAGCCGGCAGCATGCGACACTCGTGACGGCGTGGGTCGTTCACGGATCTGAACAGAAGAGGGAAGCGGCCCTCGCACGCGATGGTCAGGGAGGGAAACTCGATCATGACGATCAGCCGCCGTGACTTCATCCAGGTGGCGGCGGCCATGGGCGCCTCGCTCGCCTGGGCGGGCACCGAGGGGGCCTTGCCGTCGCGCTGGCGCGAGCGGCGAGACCTCTTCCCGGAAGGCGTCGCCTCGGGCGACCCGGATCCGCACAGCGTGATCCTCTGGACTCGCCGGCCCTTCGATCACGGTCAACGGCACGTCCTCACGGTCGAGGTGGCCGCGGACGAGGCCTTCCGGCGTATCGTCGCGAAGGCACCGGCGCCGGTGTCGGCGGCAGCGGACTGGACGTCCCGGGCGCTGGTCGCGGGCCTCCTTCCGGCCACCACCTACTGGTACCGGTTCAGCGACGAGTACGGCAACGGCAGCCGGGTCGGCCGGACGATCACGGCTCCCGACCCCGCCGACGGACGCGCCGTGAAATTCGCGTTCGTGAGCTGCCAGGACATCAACGACGGAACGCTGAACGCCTATCGCCGGATGATCTTCGAGGACGAGAAGGCCGCGCCCGCCGACCAGCTCGGCTTCGTCCTGCACCTCGGCGATTTCATCTACGAGGTCGTCTGGTACCCCGAGGACCTGAAGACCCGCTACGACCGGACGGTCTACGAGGTCTGCCGCATCCCGGACGCCCAGAAGGTCGGCAATCTCCACATTCCCCTCACGGTCGACGGCTATCGCGCCGTCTACCGCGGGTACCTGCACAACCCCGACCTCCAGGACGCGCGCGCCCGCTGGCCGTTCGTCGCCATCTGGGACAACCACGAATTCTCGTGGCAGGGCTGGCAGAGCATCGTCAAGGCCGGCTCGTTCGAGCGGCCCGGCCAGACCGTCAAGGTCGCCGCCAACCAGGCGTGGTTCGAGTACATGCCGGCGCGCGTGGCCCGGCCGCACAGCACCTCGCTGGAGACGTTCGACCCGCCGGCCGTGAAGGACGTCGCCATCGAGCGCTTCGACGCCGATGGCCTGGGCGACGAGCCCAACAACCGGACGGCCATCAACAGCCTCAAGGGCTACAGGGCACTGCGCTACGGCCGTCACCTCGACCTCATCATCACCGACCAGCACAGCTACAGGAGCCCGGATCCGACCGGTGATCCCGGTATCGAAGGCCTCGGCGACAACGCGTTCCTCGGCATGTTCCCCGAGGACGTGATGGAGGTTTGCGACGGCGGACGCGTCTTCAACGGAGGACATCCTCCGGACGAAGTGCGCTTCGGGGACAAGACCGTCAGGAACCCGCAGAAGGACGCGCCGCCTCAGACCATCCTCGGTGCTTCGCAGAAGGCCTGGTTCAAGGAGCGGCTGCGGGCCTCCTCCGCGACCTGGAAGGTCTGGGGAAACTCCATGGGCACGCTCGAGAATCGCGCCGACCCGCAGAACCTTCCCGCCGGCCTCACCGCACCCTGGCCGAGCGGCTACGCCCTCCTGGGCGCCGGGGACCACAGCACCGCCTACGTCGAGCGCGGCGAGATCTACGACCTCGTGCGGGACGCGAAGATCACCGGCTTCGCGATCGTGTCGGGAGACCGGCACAGCTTCTGGGCGGGCTACGCCGCCAAGGCCCTCCCGCCCAAGGCGTTCGAGCCTGTCGGGCTCTCGTTCGTGGGCGCCTCGGTCTCCAGCCCGGGAGCGATGGAGGCGTACGAGCACCGGCTTCCCAAGGACCATCCGCTGCGGGCGCTCTTCCTCGCGGACCGACCCGACGGCGCCAAGCCGGAATGGACCTTCAACATGCTCCTGAGGCACGGCGTGCGCTCGTGCCTCGAGTACGCGAAGACGCGGGATCTCGCCCGCGCCCGCGCGCTATCGAACCCTTCGCTCGCGCCCCACCTGGAGTTCATCGACCTCGGGGCGCACGGCTACGCGAAGGTGCAGCTGTCCGGCGACGAGATGCGCACCGAGTTCGTGTGCATCCCGCGCCCCATCACGCGCGCCGAGCGCCCCGACGGCGGTCCGCTCCGCTATCGGGTCGTCCACAGCGCGGCCCTCTGGCAGCCCGGAGAGCGGCCGGTCCTGCGCCGCCACGTCATCGAGGGAGATCCGGGCCTGTCGATCTGAGAGGGAGCTTCGCGCGGCCGGATCGAGACGGTATCTCCCGCCCGAGCCTGATCACGCGGGAGGCGGCCTTCGGTCAGCTCGGGGACAGGCCCGCGACAGGAAGCGCGGCCAGTGCCCGCATGGGGAGCAGCTTGCGCCAGCGCAGGGATTCCGCGGGCTGGGCCAGGCGCAGGTCGGGAAAGCGCGCGAAGAGGGTCGTGAGCGCGATCTGCGCTTCCATGCGGGTCAGGTTCGCGCCGAGGCAGAAGTGCGGGCCCTGGCCGAAGGAGACGTGCGGGTTCGGATCACGGGCGAGGTCGAGCGTCTCGGGGTCCTCGAACCGGGACTCGTCGTGGTTGGCCGAGCCCAGGACCGCGGACACGAGCTCTCCGCGCGGGATGGTCACGGACGAGAGGGTGACGTCCTCCTGGCAGATGCGCGGGGGCGTCAGCTCCACCGGGCTCGTGTAGCGCAGCAGCTCCTCGA
>DASSJI010000164.1:0-23720 GCA_035691285.1 Vicinamibacteria bacterium
TTCGGCGAAGCCGGTGGACGGGCGAGCGGACATCTACGCGCTGGGCACGGTGCTCTACGAGTGCCTGGTGGGGCAGCCGCCCTTCAGCGGGGAGTCCCAGGCGGTCCTCTACCGGATCGTCCACGAGTTCCCGCAGTCGCCCCGCGAGCTGGGGGCCGCGGTGGATGCGGAACTGGACATGGTCGTGATGTCCTGCCTCGAGAAGGAGCCGGCCCGACGCCCGCAGCACGCGGCCGAGATAGCGGAAGCGCTCAAGCGTTACCGCTCCCACTTGCGCGACAGCGATCGCGAGCGGTCGGTCACGGGCATGACGCGGAGCTTCCTCGGGATGCGCCCCGCGCTCCAGCCGTTCGTCGGGCGTGCGAAGGAATCGGCGGAGCTCCAGCAGCGGCTGAACGCTGCGATCGCGGGCGATTGCCAGTTCGTCGTCGTGTCCGGGGAGCCCGGGATCGGGAAGACGCGGCTGCTCGAGGAGCTCGCCAACCTGGCGAAGGCCCGTCAGATCCGCGTGCTGCACGGGCGCAGCGTGGAGCAGGACCGGGCCTTCCCCTTCCAGGGCTTCTGCGAGGTGATCCAGGAGCACTTCAGGGACGCGGGCGCGTCCCCGCCCCTCGACTTCTCGGACCTCGCGGCGGATCTCCTCGCGCTCTTCCCGATGCTGAACGAGATCAGCGAGATCCGCACCGCCGCCACGGGGGAGTCGAAGCTGGCGCGCGGCGGGACTGCGGCTCCCGAGAGCCGCACGCAGGTCTTCGAGCTGCTGGCGCGGACGCTCACGCGGATCGCGGGCGGGAAGCCGCTCGTCCTGATCCTCGAGGACCTCCACGGCGCCGACGTGACGATCGAAGCGCTGCCCTACATCGCCACGCGCCTCGGCCCGACGCCCACGCTGATCCTCGGCACCTACCGCACGACGGAAGTGGACGAAAGGCATCCGCTGACGCGCGTGCTGGACTCCTTCCGCGGCGACCGGCGCTTCGCGGCCCTCACCCTGGGCCCCTTCTCGCCCTCCGAGCACCGTGGCCTCATGGAAACCCTGGTCGGAGGCTCGGAGCTGTCGGAAGTGCTGGTGGAGCGGCTGTTCGATGCGGCGAAGGGCAACCCCTTCTTCACCAAGGAGCTGGTGCGATCGCTGCTCGACGCCGGCGGGATCTCGAAGGACGACACCGGCAAGTGGAGCCTGTCCGGCGAGGCGGAGATCGCCTCTGCCGCGCTGCCCGCCACCATCCAGCAGGCGGTCGAGAAGAGGCTCCGCCGGCTGCCGGAGGACCTGCGGGAGATCCTGTCCCTGGGGGCGGTGCTCGGGAAGACGTTCGACTCTCGCGACCTGGAGGCGCTGACCAAGGGGACGGACGTGGACGACGCGATCGACCGGCTCGTGCAGCAGGGCCTCATCGAGGAGGAGCGCGAGTCCCGCGGCGAGCAGCTCGCCTTCTCGAGCGGCGTCGTGCGCGACGTCCTGTACGGGAGTCTCTCGCCGCGCAAGCGGCGCTCCCTGCACCGGCGCTGCGCGGAGGTCCTCGAGGCGCGCCATGGCGGGCGCCTGGACCGCGTGCTCCCGCAGCTCGTGCACCACTTCCACCAGGGCGACGTCCCGGAGAAGGCGGTCGAATACGGCCTGCGCCTGGCGCGGACGTCGCTGGACGCGTTCAGCGCCGAGGAGGCGGTGCGCTCGGCGAAGACGGCCCTCGACTTCCTCGACGAGGAGTGGCAGGGCGACCGCGGTCTGGAGGCCGAGGCCCGGCTGCTCCTCGCCCGCGCACACCGCATGGCGGGAGATGCCGACGGTGCGCTCGAAGAGGCGGCCGCCGCGGCCCGGATCTTCGAGAGCGCGAGGCCCCAGGGCAGCCCCGCGGCGCTGCTGCTGGCGGCCGAGGTCGCCTGGCAGGCTCGGCGCACGGAGGAAGCCGGCGCGTGGGTGGACCGGGGCCTGCTGGCCGCGCGCGGCACGGGCGACCCGGACACCCTCAGGCGGCTGCTCTCCCTGGCCACGACGATCGCCACGCTGCTCGGCGACTACGCCAGGGTCGCCGAGTACCAGGAGGAGGGCGCCCGCCTCGCGCCCGAGGGCAAGGATGCGCCCGCTCCCGAGGCGGTGCCCGCCGGCGGCCGCCTGCTGGTGGCGCTGGCCAACCCCGTGCGGTCCACGGATCCCACCGGGATCGACGTGACCGAGGAGTTCGAGGTCGCGGCCAACGTCTACGAGACGCTGCTCCAGACCGATTCGGGCGGTGGCCTCGTCCCCGGCCTGTGCGAGAGGTGGGAGAGCCTCGAGGGCGGGCGGAGCTTCGCGCTCACGCTCCGCCGCGACGTGCGCTTCTCGGACGGTGTGCCGCTGACTGCGACGGACGTCAAGGCGTCCATCGAGGCGTGCGTGAAGCGGGCAACGGGAGACCTGCCGCCGGCCTTCGCCGTCATCCGCGGGAGCGGTGCCTGTCGGAGGGGCGACACTGCCGGCATCGAAGGCATCGCCGCCCAGGGCGCGCACACGCTGTCGATCCACCTCCTGGAACCCCTGCCCATGTATCCGGCGATGCTGACGGCGGGGACGACCGGCATCGTCCGTCCGGCCGGCGAGTCGGGCCGCGACGGAAGCGAGTTCCTGGGCACGGGGCCCTTCCGGGTCGCGTCCCACGCCCCCGAGCGCGTCGTGCTGGAGCGGAACGCGCGCTACTGGAACGGCGCGCCTCCCCTGCTCGAGGCGATCGAGTTCCGGGCGGGCCTCTCGGCCACGGCCATCGCCAGGGGCTTCCGCGCGGGCGAGATCGACCTCGCCCGCGACCTGGCGCCCCAGGACCTCGACGAGGTGCTGCGCGACCCACGCTTCCGCAACAGCATGGTCGAGACGCCGACGAAGACCACCTACTTCGCGACGTTCAACACCAGGAACGGCGCGGTCGCCGAGAGCCCTGGCCTGCGGCGCGCCCTGGCGCGATCGGTCCGGGCGAGCGAGCTCGTGTGGCGGACGCTCGGCCGCTTCGCGGAGCCCGCCCTGTGCCTCATACCGCCGGGCATGCTGGGCCACGACCCGGGCAGGCGCAGCCATCCGCTGACGCCGGCCGAAGCCACCGAGCTGCTGCGCTCGGCCGGCGTGACGGGATCCTTGAAGCTGCGCGCCGCCGTCCACCCGCTGCTGCTCGACCGTTACGCGGCACTCCTCGACGCCCTGCTCGCGACCTGGGCGGAGCTTCGGATCCAGGTGGAGGTCGGGACCGCGACCATGGACGAGTACCTCGCGTGCTACACCGAGAGCCGCGGTTTCGACCTCCGCCTCGGACGCTGGAACGCGGACTACGAGGATCCCGACAACTTCACGCACACCCTCTTCCACTCCGAGGCGGGCGGCCTGCGCAACTGGTTCTCCTCGGAGGCGGCCGACCAGCTCCTGCAGGACGCGCGCGCCGAGGTCCGGCCCGCCGTCCGCGAGAGCCTCTACCGGAGGTTCGAGCACCTGCTGTTCGAGGCGGACGCGCTCGTGCCGCTGTTCTACGACGTCGACTATCGCCTGGTCGGCCCGAGGGTCCGCGGTCTGGCGCTCACCGGGACCGCGCCCTTCGTGAACTACGTGGGCCTGGGCAAGGTCGAGGGCGCCGCGGCGCTGCCCGAGCCGCGCCGGCCGAGCGGCGGGACCCTGCTCGTTCCCATCGCCGGCGTCGTCTCGCAGATCGATCCCGCGCTCGCCGAGACGTTCGAGCAGGCCGAGGTGGTGCCGACCGTGTTCGAGAGCCTCACCCGCGTCGAGCCCGGCGGCGCGCGCATCGTGCCCTGGCTCGCCGCCGAGTTCAGGACCGAGGAGGCGGGGCGCGTCTATCGCTTCCGCCTCCGGGACGACGTCCGCTTCCACGACGGGCGTCGCCTGACGGCGCGCGACGTGCGGCACTCGTTCGAGCGGCTCCTGAAGTGCCGCGAGAGCACGAGCCGCGCGATGTTCGCCCCCATCGTCGGCGCCAAGGCGCTCCTGGAGGGCACGGCCACGGACCTCGAGGGCCTGCGCATCCACTCGGCCACCGAGTTCACGATCGAGCTCCGCGAGCCGATCGTCTTCTTCCCCGTGCTCGTCTCCCATCCGGCGGCGGCGATCGTCCCCGAGGGCACCGGCGACGGCACGAGCGGCTGGGTGGGCACCGGCCCGTTCCGCGTGGCCGCCTTCGAGCCCGCCAGGCGCCTGGAGCTGGAGCGAAACCGCCGCTACTGGCGCGAGGGCTATCCGCGCAGCGAGGCCATCGTCTTCTCCTTCGGGGTGCCGCCGGAGGAGATGCTTCAGGGCCTTCGTTCCGGACGCTTCTCGATTGTCTCGGACCTGCTGCCCAGCGACGCGGATGCCCTGCGACGTGATCCCGAGTATGCCTCCCGCTACGTGGAGACGCCGCAGCTCGCGACCTACTATGCGGCCTTCAACGTGCATCGGGGACCGCTCGCGGACAAGGCCCAGCGGCGGCGCCTGGTGGAAGCGGTCGACGTCCCGCGACTGGTGCGCCAGACCCTCGGGCGCGGCGCGATCCCGGCGAGCGGCTTCATCCCGCCCGGCCTCCTGGGGCACGATCCGGGAACGCCTGCGCGGCACACGTCTTCCCCCGGGGGCCGATCCGCGCCCGCGTCCATCGAGCTCACCGCCGCCGTCCATCCCCTGTTCTTCACGGGCTATTCCGCCCTCGCGCGCGAGCTGACCGGCGCGTTCGCCGAGGCGGGCGTCAAGCTCCGCACCGTCAACCGGACCATGGACGAGTGGAGGGAAGCGGCCATGATCGCGGGCGTCGACGTGGTCCTGGGGCGCTGGGGCGTCGACTACCTCGACGCGGACAGCATCGTCTACGTGCTGCACTCGGAGGGCTGGCTCGGACAGCTCGTGGGCACGCCCGAGCTCAGCCGGCTCATCGAGCGGGGACGAACCGAGGCGGTGCCGGGAGTGCGCCACGCGATCTACCGCGAGGTGGAGGAGCTGCTCTCCCGGGAATCGCTGCTCCTGCCGCTCTTCCACGAGCAGGCCTACCGCTTCGCCCGCCCGGAGATCGAAGGCCTGCGCCTGTCCCTCGGCGGAGACGCCGCCTACGAAGAGGTGAGGATCCGGGCCTGACGGCGACGGCCGGCCAAGAGCCGCTAAGGAGCGGGCGAGGGCCGTGACTGCTGCCGGAAGCGGCGCCAGGCCTCTTCACTGGCGTCGGCCAGCTCGGCGGACAGGCCGACGAGGTCGAGCTTCGGGAGCGCCGCCGCCAGCGCCTTCCTCACGGTGCCGGCGTCGGAGCGCTTCCGCGGCCGGGCGTGGCCACGCCCGAGCTGCACCCCCACGTCGTACACGATCTCCTGGAGCGCCTGCGACGACGGCACCGAGGCCACACGGAGCTCCACGTAGTTGTCCGGCCAGGCGTGGAACCAGAAGCCGCGGCCCAAACGCTCCTTGTCCTCCAGGTATCCGACGTACGAAAACGGCTCGTATGCGAGTGTCGCCTGGGCCACCGTGATGCGCGTCGGTCCCTGCTCGCCTCGCAAGCAGGAGATCTCGGGCAGGCTGCGGACCTCCTTCAGTTCCAGGATGACGTCGTCCTTCTCCTTGCTCGACGGCCCGTCGATTCGCAGCAGGTAACGCTCGTCGGCGGCGCTGCCGATGCCGATACCGAGCGTGCCGAGCTTCTTCACGCGAAAGAACGAAACCGGGCGTCCCGCTGCGACGGCGAGCACGGACGCGACCCGCTCCAGCGTCTCCGGGCTCGGGGCCTTGTCCGGAGGGAACGGGGTCATCAGCGCCTCCGCCCGCGTCAGGCAGGCGAGGCGGTCGTGCTCGAAGCCGCGTCGCAGCTCGCGAACCAAGGCTGGCTCGGGCGCAACGCCGCGCGGGTTCTCGAGGGCGCGCGCGTAGCCCCGGAGGAACGTCGCGATCAGGCTGGACCCCTCCGTGAAGGCGCGCTCCCGGACGGCGAGCTGGACCGAGGTCGCGAAGCGCGCGAGATCGATCAGGGCGGATCCCTCGGTTGAGTCGTCGAAGTCCGTGAGCCCACGACCGTGGTCGGTCACCGCGTACTGCTCGAGATGGGCGTCGCCGTGGAGGATGACGGAGGGCAGCCCCGCCACGCGCTCGGCGTAGCGCTCGCAGAGGAGGGTCATGAAGCGCGGGCCGATGCCGCGGAAGTACGAGTGGGGGCTCGCCTCGAGCCGCTCCCGGAGGGCCCGATTTCGCTGCAGCTCCGGCGCGTTCGCCGGTATGACCAGCGGCGCCGGGTCGAGGGCTGCCGCCTCGCCCGTGGTGGCGGCGACGCGGGAGACGCCGTGTTCTCGGGCCTGCGCTCGAGCCGGGGCCACCGCCGATCCAACGCCTCGAAGTCCCGGCGCGTCGCGGCACGCGATCGCGCCGAGAAGCAGCGCGACCGCTCCCGCGCGGGTTGTCGAGCGATCCATCGACGCGGGGCTCATCGTATCAAGAGTCGGGAGCGGCGGAGCTATACTCGGTGTCCGGCGTCGCGGACCCTGGCGCCCCTTCCGGAGGTCGGCCCCATGTCCCGTGCGAAGCGTCTGGTCCTGGCTCTCGTCCCCCTCGCGCTGCCGGCGTGCGCGACCGTCAAGACGCCCACGCTGTCCGTCGAGGCGCTGAAGGTCGGCAAGGTGGGGATCACCGGCGTCACCATGGACGTCGGCTTCAAGGTGCGCAATCCCAATCCAGAGCCGCTGGTCATCGAGCGCTTCGAATACGAGCTGTTCCTCAACGGCAACCGGCTCGGCCGAGGCTACCAGCCCGACGCCCTCAGCATCGACGGTTTCCGCGAGGAGCGAGTGTCCTCGCGCTTCGACCTGAACTTCCTGGGCGTGCCGGGAGCCGTGAAGGACCTGCTCGACGACGACCGCGTGAAGGCCCGCGCGAAGGGGACGTTCTTCGTGCGCGAAACGGGAGGGGGACTCAAGAAGCTGAAGTTCGACGAGGACGCCGAGGTCGACATCCGAAAGGACCGGTGAGGCTGCCCGTCGCATTCACCGCCCACGGCAGCCCCATGAACGCCCTGGGCGAGACGCCGTTCACGGCCGCCCTCGAGCGCTGGGCGGGATCGTTGACGGAGGCGCGTGCCCTGCTCGTGGTCTCGGCGCACTGGGAGACCCACGGCCTCGCCCTGACGGGGGCCGCGAGGCCCCGGACGATCCATGACTTCGGTGGCTTCCCGGAGCGTCTCTACGAGATCGAGTATCCAGCGCCGGGCGATCCCGCCCTCGCCCGGGAGGTCGCGAGCCTCCTGGCCGACGCCGGTCTCGAGGCGCGCGTCGACCCGGACCGCGGCCTCGACCACGGCGCGTGGAGCCCGTTGCTGTTCCTTCGCCCCGCCGCCGACCTGCCGGTCGTTCAGCTCAGCCTGGACCGCAGCCGGTCGCTCGCGGCGCTCGCCGACGTTGGCCGCGCCCTGCGCCCGCTGCGCGAGCGTCGGGTGCTCGTGCTCGGCAGCGGCAACCTCGTGCACAACCTGCGGACCGTGGACTTCGGCGACCGCGATGCGCCGGTCGAGGGCTGGTCGCGGGACTTCGACGCCTGGGCCAGGGAGCGGCTGCTCGCGTGGGATCTGGAGGCGCTCGCCGCCCCCGAGGACGCGCCCGCCGGCCGCCTGGCCCACCCCACGCGGGAGCACTACGCGCCGCTCCTGGTCGTGGCCGGCGCCGCGGATCCCGCTCCCGCGGTGAGCTTTCCCTGGGAAGGTTTCGAGCACGGCACGCTCAGCATGCGCTGCGTCCAGCTCGACTGAATCAGCCGGCGTCGGGCTCGCGCGTCAGTGCGGCGACCAGGCGGGCCATCGCCTCGCGGCTCTGCCTCAGGGCAAACGCCCGCGTCGGGCGCGGCTCGAGCCTGACCGTGGCGTCGCGCGGGTTCAAGGCGCCGAGCAGGGCCGAGAATCCCTCGTGGCTCGCGTCGGTCGCCGGAGTCGCATCCGCGAGCCCCACGGTCGAGCGCGCCAGGCGGAGAGCCTCGACGAGGCTGCGAGCCCGCGGGTAGCGGCGCGTCGGGTCCTTGTCGAGGCTTTTCCGGAGGATCGGGAGCAGCGGCGGCGGAAGGCGCGCGGCCTTCGGGCCCGTGAGGGGCGGAGCGTCCTCGACCTGCTTGCGCACCGTCGCCGCCGCGGTGTCGCCCTTGAACGGCAGGTCCCCGGTGAACAGCTCGAAGACCACGACGCCCAGCGAGTAGACGTCGCTCGCAAAGGCCACCCCATCGCCCCTGGCCTGCTCGGGGCTCATGTACTCCGGCGTGCCGTGCACCTGCCCGCCCGCGCCGCGGGCCGCGTCCTCGACGCGCTCGGCGAGGTCGAAGTCGAGGAGCCGGAAGCGGCCGGACCGGTCCACGATGACGTTGGGGCTCTTGACGTCGCGGTGGACGATGCCGGCGTCGTGGACGGCCTGAAGGCCTCTCGCGATCTGGATCGCGCCCTCGAAGGCGTGCTCGGCGGGCAGGCCGCCGGACCTCGCGAGCAGGCGCTTCAGGTCGATGCCCTCGACCAGCTCCGTCACCAGGTAGAGGCGGCGGCCGTCCTCGCCGCAGTCGAGGATGCGGCACACGTTGCGGTGGCGCACCTTCTGGGCGAGCTGCATCTCGGTGCGGAACCGCTCGCGCATGTCACGCCGCTCCGCCCACTCGGGCCCCAGCACCTTGACCGCCACCGGCCTGCCGCTGACGCGGTCGCGGGCGCGGAAGACCGTTCCCATGCCTCCGCGCCCGAGCGGGGCGAGGACTTCGTAGCGCGCGCCGAGGATGCGGCCGGGTCTGAGGTTCGTGGCGAGAGTGTAGGACACTCGGGCGCGGCGCAGCCAGGATCGCCGCTGCTCCGGCCGCGGCTCGCTGGGCATGGGATCTGCTCTCCTTCTCCGTGGCCGTGATGCGTCCAAGGAAAGGAGACGGGTCTTTGTTCCGATCCTGCTATGAGTTAGGGCGTTGGCTCCCGCGCGCTGTGATCATGTGCGGAGTCCTCCTGTCCTCCTGTGGTGACGGTCCGACCGCGCCCAACCCGGCGGACTACCAGAACGTCGACTGGCGGCTCGACTCGCTCCAGCGCGCCGACTACAGCATCGTGAGTCCTCCCGCGGGCGCCTCCTTCTCGGTGCGCTTCGACGACGACGGCAGCCTCTCGGCCCGGGCGGACTGCAACTCCTGCCACGCGCTCTACACGGTGACGGGAACGGAGCTGGCCCTGTCGCCCATGGCGTGCACGCTCGTGGCGTGTCCGAGCGCGCCCTTCGACAGCGAGTTCACGAGCGTCCTGTCCACCGCGACCCGCGTCGAGACCGATGGCGACGCCCTCACGTTGCGGTCGCCCCAGGGAACGCTCCGGTTCGTCCGCTAGGCTAGGCGAGCGCTCCGCCCCGCCTTCTCGACTCCACGCGCGCGCAGGCCGCCACCGCGATCGCCAGCAGGGTCGGGCGATCGATCGCGTCGCGGGTGGGGCTCGTCATGCGTGGGGAGTATTACCATCGCCGCGTGCCCGTGTCGCTGCCCATCGACCCCTTCGTGCCCGAGATCGTCGCGGCGGTGCGGGACCGGGGGAAGGCGATCGTCGTCGCTCCCCCAGGCGCCGGCAAGACCACGCGCGTTCCTCCCGCCCTGGCCGCCGACGGCCCGCTGATCCTGCTGCAGCCGCGCCGCGTGGCCGCCCGCAGCCTGGCGCGCCGCATCGCCGAGGAGCGCGGCCTCACCCTCGGCGAGGACGTGGGCTGGCAGGTCCGCTTCGAGCGGCGCTACTCGGAGCGGACGCGGCTGCTCGTGGCGACCGAGGGCATCCTCACCGCGCGCCTGCAGGGCGATCCGCTGCTCGGGGGCTTCCGCACCGTCGTCCTCGACGAGTTCCACGAGCGCAGCCTGCATGCCGACCTGGCGCTGGCGCTGGCGCGCCAGGCGGCGCGGGCGCGGGACGACCTGCGCCTGGTCGTGATGTCGGCGACCCTGGACGCCGCGCGGGTCGCGGCGTTCCTCGACGGCGCTCCGGTCGTGGAGGTGCCCGGCCGTCCGCACCCCGTGGAGATCGAGTACGCCGCGGGCCGCGACGTCGCCGACGCGGTCCGCGCCGCCGTCGCCCGCGAGGGAGGCCACGTGCTCGTGTTCCTGCCGGGGGCGCCCGAGATCCGTCGGGCGCAGAGGGACCTCGCTGCGCTCGAGGCTCGAGGCGTCGCGGTGCTGCCCCTGCACGGCTCGCTCCCGGCCGAGGCGCAGGACGCCGCCCTGGCTCCCTCGCAGCGCCGCCGGGTGATCCTCGCGACCAACGTCGCCGAGACCTCGCTGACCGTCGAGGGCGTCACCGACGTGATCGACACCGGCCTGCACAAGGTCCTCCGCTACGATCCGGAGAAGGGCCTCGACCGCCTCGAGACGGAGCGCATCTCCAGTGACTCCGCGGAGCAGCGGGCGTTCCGCGCGGGCCGCACTGCTCCCGGCCGCGCGCTGCGCCTCTGGGATGCCCGGATGCGCCTCCGTCCGCACCGGGAGCCGGAGATCGCCCGCGTCGACCTCGCCGGCCCGGTCCTGGACGTGCTCGCCTGGGGCGGCGACCCGCTGCGCTTCGAGTGGTTCGAGGCGCCGCCGGAGCCGGCGGTCCGGGCCGCTCTGGAGCTGCTCGAGCGCCTGGGCGCAGCCCGCGAGCACCGGCTGACGCCGCTCGGCGACGCCTTGCGCCGCTTGCCGCTGCATCCGCGCCTGGGCCGCGTGCTGCTGGCGGCGGGCGCCAGCGACCAGGCGGCGCAGGCTTGCGCCTTGCTCTCCGAGCGGGTGACCTATCGTCCCGTGTCCGAGGCGACCGATTGCGACGTTCTGGCGCACCTCGGCCGCGGCGAGCTTCCGTCCGGAACTGCA
Organism: Vicinamibacteria bacterium; assembly: GCA_035691285.1. Taxonomy (GTDB): domain Bacteria; phylum Acidobacteriota; class Vicinamibacteria; order Fen-336; family Fen-336; genus DATFEN01. The sequence goes on from DASSJI010000164.1 coordinate 10,802, forward strand.
CGAGCCGCGGGCGAGATCGCCACCCTGGCCCGCCGGCTCGAAGCGGCGGCGGCACCGAGCCGTGATCCGGACGCGGCCCTCCGCCGCGCCCTGCTCCTCGGCTTCCCGGACCGCGTGGCGCGCAGGCGCGAGCCGGGATCGCCGCGGGTGCTGCTCTCGTCGGGAACCGGAGCCACGCTCGGTCCCGAGAGCGGCGTGCGCGGGGGAGAGTTCCTCGTGGCCCTCGACGTGGGCGCCGCAGGCGCAGGCGAGGCGCGCGTCCGCATGGCGAGCCGCGTCGAGCGTGAATGGCTGGAGCCGACGCGGCGCGAGACGGTCCATCGCCTCGAGGGCGGCCGCGTCCGTGCGTTCGAGCAGGAGCTCCTCGGCGTCCTCGTGCTCGCCGAACGTCCCGTGCCTCCGGATCCGGCCGAGGCCGAGCGGCTGCTCGTGGCGGCCGCGTGCGAGCGCGGCTTCGGGCCCGCCGGCGAGGCGCTCCTGCGGCGGCTCCGCTTCGCGGGGCTCGCGACCGACGTCGACGGGCTCCTGCGCGCCTCGCTGGCCGGGCGCACCGAGCTGCCGGAGCTCGACCTGGGCGCGTGGCTGACCCACGCGACGCGGCGCGACCTGGATCGGCTCGCGCCCGACAGCCTCGCGCTGCCGAGCGGCCGCCGCGTCCGCCTGACGTATCGCGACGACGGCGCCGTGGTCGCGGCCGTCAAGCTCCAGGAGCTGTTTGGCGTCCAGGACACGCCGCGCCTGGGTCCGCGCCTCGAGCCCGTGCTGCTGGAGCTCCTGGCTCCCAACGGGCGGCCCGTCCAGACCACTCGCGACCTGCGCAGCTTCTGGGCGCGGACCTACCCGGAGGTGCGCAGGGAGCTGCGCGGGCGCTACCCGAAGCACCGCTGGCCGGAGGATCCCTCCGGATAGCGGGCTACGGCTCGGCCATCAGCTCGAAGATCGAGCGCGAAGACCACGCCCGAAATCCACGGCGCCAAACCGTCAGAGCCGGAACAGGTAGCTGAACTTCACGAAGAAGCCGTCGGCCTCCCGGGACAGGTCCCGAAACCGGAACGCGTCGGACTCGAGCGACGTGCTGCCGTAGCCGGCGAAGAACACCGTGCCCGGCGTGGGCTGCCAGGCGAAGAGCGCTTCGCAGCGCAGGCGGTTCGAGCGCGCTTCGGGCGCCGGCGCGTACGCGCCGGTCGCCGCGCCGCGGATGAGGATCGGGCGCTCGGTCCGCGAGTCGTCCCGGAGCGCGTCGCGGAACCGCGCGTCGTATTCCCCGACCAGGCGCACGAAGATCGCGCGCGTGGCCTGGTACTCGAGCTTGAGCCGCGGAATCTGTCGGCGGCCGACGAGGGTGCCGTCGCTCCTCCTGGCGAACTGCTGCAGGTTGTAGAGGAGGCTGGCGCGGAGCTTCTCCGTCGGCCGGACGTCGGCCTCCAGGGTGGCGTAGACGATGTCGGCGCTCGACCACTCGAAGAAGTTCTCGTCCTTGCCCCACAAGAGCTCGCCTCGGCCGGAGAAGCGCTTGAAGTCGGGTGTCGTGACGCTCAGCACCCAGTCGAGGTTCGACAGGCGCGGGACGCCCACGAAGGGCAGCACCTCTCCCGGCTGGTCTCCGGCCAGGCCGTAGTCCGCGTACAGCTCCGGGTCGTAGCCGAAGGACTCGACGAGGACCGAGGCGCCCGCCTTCCAGCCGCCGCGCAAGGTGACGTTGTTGTTCACGTGGAACTTCCTGTCCTGGACCCCTCCCGGACCGAAGAACGCGTCGTACGTCCAGATCCCGTCGAGGACGAGGTCCACGTTCCACGACTCGACGAGGGCGCCCTTCCCTCCGAGGAACGTGAAGCGCTGGTCGGCGTTGGCGCGCACGATCCCGGCGCGGCCGATGAAGCCGGCCGCGGCGCGGAACTCGTCGTCGATCCCGGTGATCAGGACGCGCGTGCCCAGGCGCCGGCCGTTGCGGTTGAAGATCGCCTCGAACAGCGGCCCGTCGCTCCGCTCTCCGGCGAGCTCGGTGGCCGAGAAGGCCCCCTGCAGGTCCAGGGAATAGATCCCCCCGAGCGCCACGCGCGCGTCGATTCCGGCCACGCGGTTCCAGTCCTCGGCGTCGATCTTGTCGGTGTAGACGAGGCCGAGCCGCGAGCCCGCGCCCACGTCCCTCCGCGCGCGCAGGATGTTGAAGAAAGGCCGATCCTGGCCGCTGCGCGAGGTGGCGGCGTCGTCGAGGGCCGTCAGCAGGCCGAGGCTCGTGCCCGAGACGGTGCCCGTCAGCTTGGCCGCGGCGACGGGCGCCACCACGCGCCGCGTGTAGACGAGGCGGTTGGGCGTCGAGAACTGCTCGAGACCGTCGAGGAAGAAGGGCCGCTTCTCGGGGAAGAAGACGGCGATGCGCGGGTCGTACTGCACCTGGCTGGCGTCCGACTCGACCTGGGAGAAGTCGGGGTTCACCGTGCCGTTCAGCGTCAGGTTCGGCGTCACGCCCCAGCGGACGTTGCCGCCGAACTCGGGCGAGCGGGCGTCGTAGCGCCAGTCGCTGGCATCGCGCGCGCCTTCGGCCCGCGCGGTCGCGAACGGGTTCAAGTCGAGGACCAGCCCTGGGCGCAGCTCGCGCAGGCCCTCCAGGGTTCCGGCCTGGGCGAGGAAGGACGTGGCGTCGCGCCGGGCCGGCGTCCACGAGTCCTCGTATCCCGTGCTCTGGCTCTTGCGCAGCACGTGGAGGCCCCAGTTCTGGACCTCGGCGCCCTGGTAGCGAAGGCTCTTGAAGGGCAGGCGGACCTCCACGTCGTATCCGGAATCGGTCAGCCGGCCTTTCGACTCGAAGACGAAGTCCGGCGCGAGGTCCGGGGGCTCGCGCTCGGTCGAGAGCCCCGCGAAGCCATTGCCCGTCTGGCGCGTCAGGCCCTCGACGAGCGTGCCGTCGGCCTGGACGCCGAGCGGGTTCACCATGAAGGCCGCCGCCTGGCGGCCGTCGTTGAAGGTGGAGATGAGGAGCGTGACCGAGTCCTCGGCTTCGATCCTGTCCCGCTGCGCCAGGCTCGCCCGCACGCTCCCCGGTGGCGCGTACGCCCGGATGCCGAAGTGGATCGCCGACGGCGAGTAGAAGACCAGCACCTCGGTGCGCTGCTCGGCGGGCCGCCCGTCCACCGGCGCGTACTGCGAGAAGCCGGTGAGCAGCGCGGCCCGCGCCCAGGCCGGATCGTCGAGGGAGCCGTCGACGGCGACGCTCTCCTCCAGGCGCGGGATCGCCACGCGGACGTGGCCGTCGCGGCCGTTGTAGGTCGGCCGCACGGCCGCGGCCTCGGCGGTGTCGGCGTAGGCCGCCAGGAGCAGCGCGATCGGGATCATTCGGGTCCTTGAACGCCGCCCCCAGGGGCGTCGGAGGGATTCTAGCCGCTGAGGCTCGCCCGGCTCACACCCCCCACTCGTAGGCGGCCGGCTCGGCCTGCGGCTCCTGCCAGCGCAGCCACTCGAGGTGGCGGTGGACCGCGCCGGTGAGCTCCGCCGTCGTGGCGGTCCCCCCGATGTCGGGCGTGCGCGCCTCGCGCAGGGCCTCCGCCATGGCCCGCTCCAGGCTGCGGGCGAGGTCGGGCCGGTCGAGGGCGTACTCGAGCAGCATCGCGACCGAGAGGATCGCTCCGGTCGGGTTGGCGATGCCGCGCCCGGCGACCTGGGGCGCCGAGCCGTGGACCGGCTCGAACAGCGGCGTCTGCTCGCCGAGCGAGGCGGACGGAAGCACGCCGATCGAGCCGACGATGGCGGCGGCCTCGTCGCTCAGGATGTCGCCGAACAGGTTCTCCGCGAGCACGACGTCGAAGCGCTGCGGGGCCTGGAGCAGCTCGAAGCTCATCGCGTCGACGTAGCGATGCTCGAGCTCGACCTCCGGGTACTCCTTCGCCACCGCGTTGACCGTGGCGCGCCACAGCCGCGACGCCTCGAGGACGTTGGCCTTGTCCACCGACGTGACGCGCCGCCTCCGTCTGCGCGCCTCCCGGAACGCCACGTGGGCCACCCTGGCCGTCTGCTCCCGGGACTGGCGCCAGGTGTTGAAGGCCTCTGTTCCCGTGGCGCCCCGCGGCTCGCCGAAGTAGACGCCGCCCAGGAGGTCGCGCACGACGAGGACGTCGGCGTGGCGCACCAGCCGCTCGTGGAGCGGCGTCGGCAGGCCGAGGTGCTTCGCCGGTCGCAGGTTCGCGTAGAGGCCGAGAGACTGCCGGATGCGGAGCAGGCCCTCCTCCGGCCGGCGCGGGGCATCCTCCCACTTCGGGCCTCCGACTGCGCCGAGCAGCACGGCCCGGCTCTCGCGGCAGGCCGCGAGCGTCTCGGCCGGCAGTGGATCGCCGCTGGCGTCGATCGCAGCTCCTCCGATCAGGGCCTCGCGCACCTTGACCGGATGGCAGGCGCCGAGCACCGACAGCGCGGCCTCGATGACTTCGGGGCCGACGCCGTCACCGCGGAGAACCGTGATCGTGGGCAGCATGGTCAAGAGACCTCCTGGAGCGGGGGCGTTGCGGAGGGACGGGACTCGAAGGCCGCGATGGCGGCCTCCCGGGACAGCAGGAACTGCAGCTCGTCCTGCCCTTCCAGCAGGCAGTAGCGCGGGAAGGGCTCGAGGGCGAAGGGCACAGAGACGCCGTCGGGCAGGATCAGCCGGAGCGACTCGACGTCCACGGTCACGCTGGCGCCCGGGGCCGACGCCAACCGGGCGTGCACGTCGGCCGTCACCGTGACGGGCACGAGCCCGTTCTTGAGCGCGTTGCGCCGGAAGATGTCGGCGAAGGATGGCGCGATCACGGCCCGGAAGCCGTGATCCGCGAGCGCCCAGACGGCGTGCTCGCGGGACGAGCCGCAGCCGAAGTTCCGGCCGGCCACGAGCACCTGGGCGCCCGCCGCGTCCACGGCGTTCAAGGCGAAGTCCGCGCGCGGGCGGCCGTCCTTGTCGTAGCGCCAGTCGGCGAACAGCGCGCGGCCGAGCCCGTCCTTCGTCGTCGTGGTCAGGAAGCGCGCGGGGATGATCTGGTCGGTGTCCACGTTCTCGTTGGGCAGCACCACGGTGCGCGACGCGAGGCACCGGAGGGGCGTCATGCCACGTACTCCCGAGGATCGGCCAGATGGCCCGCCACCGCCGAAGCCGCGGCCGTCAGCGGGCTGGCGAGGAACGTGCGCCCCCCCGCGCCCTGGCGTCCCTCGAAGTTGCGGTTGCTCGTGCTGACCGCGTACTGCCCGGACGCCAGGCGATCGCCGTTCATCGCGATGCACATGGAGCAGCCGGCCTCGCGCCATTCGGCGCCGGCCTCGCGGAACACGCGGTCCAGGCCCTCGGCCTCGGCCTGGCGCTTGACCTGCTGCGAGCCGGGCACGACCAGCGCCCGGACGTTCGGGGCCACGCGCCGTCCCCGCATCACGCTGGCCGCCTGGCGCAGGTCGCTGAGGCGGGAGTTCGTGCAGCTTCCGATGAACACGACGTCCACGGGCCGGCCCAGCATCGGCTGGCCCGGCTCCAGGCCCATGTAACGCAGGGCCTTCTCGCGGCTCTTGTCGCCGTCCGGCTCGGGCACCCGGCCGCGGATCGGGACGCCTTGGCCCGGGTTCGTGCCCCAGGTCACCATCGGCTCGAGGACGGAGGCGTCGAAGGCGACGTCGCGGTCGAAGCGTGCTCCGGGGTCGGTCGCGAGCGTGCGCCAGCGCTCGACGGCAGCGCTCCAGGCGTCTCCGCGCGGCGCGAACGGCCGGCCCTCGAGATAGGCGAAGGTCTTCGCGTCGGGCGCGATCATGCCGGTCCGGGCGCCGGCCTCGATCGCCATGTTGCACAAGGTCATGCGCTCTTCCATCGACAGGCCCGCCACGGTGTCGCCGCGGTACTCGATCACGTGGCCCGTGCCGCCGCCGGCGCCGATCGTCGCGATGAGGCCGAGCACCAGGTCCTTGGCGGTGACGCCCGGGCGCAGCGCGCCGCTGAACGTCACGGCCATCGTCCTGGGCTTCTCCAGCAGCAGGCATTGCGTGGCGAGCACGTGGCCGACCTCGCTGGTGCCGATGCCGAAGGCCAGCGCGCCGAAGGCGCCATGGGTGCAGGTGTGGCTGTCGCCGCAGACGATCGTCGCCCCCGGGTGCGTCACGCCCAGCTCCGGGCCGATGACGTGGACGATGCCCTGGCGCTCGCTGCCGAGGCCGTAGAGCCGGATGCCGAACTCGGCGCAGTTGCGTTCGAGCAGGCCGACCTGGTTGGCCGCCTCGCGATCCTGGATCACGATCCGCCCCCGGCCGTCCCGGGCGAAGGCCGTCGGCGTGGAGTGATCGGCGGTGGCCAGCGTCCGGTCGGGCCGCCTCACGGGCAGCCCGCGCTCGCGCAGCGTCGTGAAGGCCTGGGGCGACGTGACCTCGTGGATGAGCTGCAGGTCGATGTACACGACCGCGGGCGTGTCGGCCGTGGCCGCCTGCACCAGGTGCGCGTCCCAGAGCTTCTCGAACAGCGTGCGCGGCTCGCTCACGCGGCGGCCTCCCGGGCGCGGCGCGCAGCGCCGATGGCGGAGAGGTAGGCCTTCAGGGCCGCCTCGATCGAGTCGGTGCTGGCCGCCTGGCCGACCGTCTCCTGGTCGGCGTGGCGTACCCGGACCGTCACCTCGGCGAGGGCGTTCTTGCCGCTGGTGACGGCGCGGGTCGTGAGGTCGAGCAGCTCGAGGTCGAGGCCTAGGGCCGCGTCGGCCGCTTTCAGCGCCGCGTCCAGGGGTCCGTTGCCGACGGCGGAAGCGGAGCGTCGCTCGGCGTCCACCTCCACTTCGACGGTCGCCGTAGGAAGGACATGGTTGCCGGCGATGACCTGGTAGCGGACGAGGTGCGCCCGTCGCTCGACCGAGTGGTCCACGAGGGCGAGCAGGTCGTCGTCGTAGACGAACTTCTGGCGGTCGGCGAGGGCCTTCACGCGCGCGGTCACGTCCTCGACCAGCTCGGCCGCGAGGCTCACGCCGAGGCCGCGCAGGCGCGCCTCGACCGCGTGCTTGCCGGAGTGCTTGCCGAGCACGAGCTGCGTCTCGGGGACGCCGACGCTCGCGGGCGTCATGATCTCGTAGGTCAGCGGGTTGGCCAGCACGCCGTGCTGGTGGATGCCGGCCTCGTGGGCGAAGGCGTTCTTCCCCACGATCGCCTTGTTCGGCTGGGGCCACACCCCGGTGACGCCGGAGAGCGCCGCCGAGGTGGGCGCGAGCAGCTCGCTCTTGACGCCGGTCTCGAAGCCCAGGGTCTCGCGGCGCACCCGGAGTGCCATCACGATCTCCTCGAGGGAGGCGTTGCCGGCGCGCTCGCCGATGCCGTTGATCGTGCACTCGATCTGGCGCGCCCCCGCGACCGCCGCCGCGACGGAGTTCGCCACCGCGAGGCCCAGGTCGTTGTGGCAGTGGACGGAGATCACGGCGCCCGGGACGTCGCGGACGAGGCGCTCGACGAGCTCCGCGTACTCGTGGGGCAGGGCGTAGCCGACCGTGTCCGGCACGTTCAGCGTCTGCGCCCCGGCCTCGAAGACCGCCTGCAGCACCTCGCGCAGGTAGCCGTAGTCCGTGCGCGAGGCGTCCTCGGCCGAGAACTCGACCTCGGGTGCGTAGCTGCGCGCGAGGCGGACGCCGTCCACGGCCTGGCGCAGCGCCTCCTCCGCGGTGATCTTCAGCTTGTACTTCAGGTGGATCGCCGAGGTGGCGAGGAAGGTGTGGACGAAGGGGCGGGCCGCGCCTCGGAGCGCCTCGCCGGCCGCGCGGATGTCCACCTCCTTGGCCCGGCACAGCGCCGCGACCCGGACGCTCCGGATCTCGGCGGCCACGGCCTGGACCGCGTCCTTCTCGGCAGGCGAGGCGATCGGGAAGCCCGCCTCGATCACGTCGACCCCGAGCCGCTCCAGCCTGTGCGCTAGGCGCAGCTTCTCGCCGGGGTTCATGCTGCAGCCGGGGGACTGCTCGCCGTCCCTGAGCGTCGTGTCGAAGATCCGGATTCGGCCGCTCATCGTACGCTTTCGGCCGGAACGGCCGCCTCGGACCGGACGCGCTCCACGTCTCCCTGGTCGGTGACGCGCACCGGGTCCAGGAACGGCATCATGGCACGCAGGCGCCCGCCGACCTCCTCGAGGCGCGAGGCACGCTCCTCGCGCCTCCGCGCGTTGAACCACGGTCGCCCGGCGCGGTTCTCTGCGATCCACTTCTCGGCGTACGCGCCGCTCCGGATCTCCGCGAGCATGCGCTTCATCTCGCGCTTCGTCTCCTCGGTCACGATGCGCGGCCCGCCCGTGTAGTCGCCGTGCTCGGCGGTGTCCGAGACCGAGTAGCGCATGTAGCCGAGGCCGCCCCGGTACATGAGGTCGACGATCAGCTTCAGCTCGTGGAGGCACTCGAAGTACGCGATCTCGGGCTGGTAGCCCGCCTCCACCAGGGTGTCGAAGCCCGCCTTCACCAGGTGGCTCACTCCGCCGCAGAGCACGGCCTGCTCGCCGAACAGGTCGGTCTCGGTCTCCTCGGCGAAGCTGGTCTCGATCACGCCCGCCCGCGTGCAGCCGAGACCCTTGGCGTAGGCGAGGGCGTTGGCCTTGGCCCGGCCGCTGAAGTCCCTGTGCACCGCGAGGAGGGCCGGCGTTCCCTGGCCCTCCCTGAAGACCTCGCGCACGCGATGGCCTGGGGCCTTGGGCGCGATCATCGACACGTCGACGCCCGGGGGCGGCTCGATCGTCCCGAAGCGGATGTTGAAGCCGTGGGCGAACATGAGCGTGTCGCCCGCCTCGAGCTGGGGCGCGATCGCCTCGCGGTAGAGGCGCGCCTGCTCGGTGTCGGGGGCGAGGATCATCACGACGTCGGCGGCGGCTGCGGCCTCGGCGGGCGTGAGGACCGTGAGGCCCTCGGCCTTCGCGCGGGCCCGCGAGCGGCTGCCCTCGGGCAGGCCCACGACCACTTGGACGCCGCTGTCCCGCAAGTTGAGGGCGTGGGCGTGCCCCTGGCTCCCGTAGCCGACGACCGCGACGGTCCTGCCGGCGAGGGCCTGAAGGTCTGCGTCGCCGTCGTAATAGATGGGCATGTCTCCTCCTAGCTCCCGCTTCCCTTTCCGTTCCCGTTCCCGTTTCCGTTCCCGTTCCCGTTTCCGTTCGCGGCCGCCGCGCCGCGCACCATCGCGACCTTCCCGGTGCGCACCATCTCCAGGATCCCGCGCGGCCGCAGCAGGTCCACGAGCCCGTCCACCTTCGAGGCGTCGCCGGTGACCTCGACGATCACCGACTCCGCGGCGACGTCGACGACCTTGCCGCGGAAGATCTCGACGAGGCCCGCGATCTCGGCCCGCTCGCCCGGCGCGCAGCGGACGCGGATGAGCGCCAGGTCGCGGTCCACGGTCGGCACGTGGGTCACGTCGTGCACGTCGACGACCGGGATCAGCTTGCGCAGGTTCTCCTCGACGAGGCGCGCCGGCACCCGGGCCGCGTCCACGACGAACGTCATCCGCGAGAAGCCCGGGGCCTCGCTCTGGCCGACCGTGAGGCTGTCGATGTTGAAGGCGCGACGGCGGAACAGGCTCGCGACGCGGTTGAGCACGCCGGGCTGGTCCTGCACGCGGGCGACGAGGGTGTGCTTCACGCCCGCACCTCGTCGGCCACCGGGCGCCGGATCATGTTGTCGAGGTTGGCCCCCGCAGGGACCATCGGGTAGACCGCCTCCTCCCGCTCGACGCGGAAGTCGATGAGGGCGGGACCGGGGGTCTCGCGCGCGCGGCGCACGGTGTCCGCGACCTCGTCGCGGCGCGTGACCCGGTGGCCGGGGATGCCGTAGGCCGCGGCCAGCGCCACGAAGTCGGGGGAGAGCATGGGCGTGGCGGCGTAGCGCTTGTCGTAGAAGAACTCCTGCCACTGGCGGACCATCCCCAGGTAGCCGTTGTTGACGATGGCGATCTTCACGTCGAGCTGCTCCTGGCGAAGCGTGGCCAGCTCGGCCTGGGTCATCTGGAAGCCGCCGTCGCCGGCGATCACCCAGACCTCGGCCTCCGGGCGCGCGAGCTTGGCCCCGATGGCCGCCGGCAGCGCGAAGCCCATGGTGCCGAGGCCACCCGAGGTGATCAGGCTGCGCGGACGCTCGTGGGCGTAGTACTGCGCCTCCCACATCTGGTGCTGGCCCACGTCGGTCACGACGAGGGCGTCGCCGGAGGTGGCGCGCCACAGGTCGTGGATCACGTGTGCGGCGTAGAGCCGGCCGCCGTCGGGCTGGTGGAGGATGTCCCGGGCCCGGGTGTCGGCGCGGCCTCGGCCGATCTCCTCGCGCCAGGCGGGATGCGCGGCCTGGTCGACGATCGGGACGAGGGCCTCCAACGCGGCGCGCAGGTCCGCGACGAGCGCGACGTCCACGGCCACGTTCTTGCCGACCTCGGAGGGATCGATCTCGACGTGGATCTTCTTTGATTGCGGCGCGTAGGTCGCCAGGTTGCCCGTGACGCGGTCGTCGAAGCGCATCCCGAAGGCCATGAGCAGGTCGGCCCGCTGGATGGCCGCGTTGACGTAGGCCTCGCCGTGCATGCCCATCATGCCGAGGCAGAGCGGATGGCTCGCCGGGACGCCGCCCAGCCCCAGGAGCGTCAGGGCGATGGGCGTGTCGGTGCGCTCGGCGAAGTCGAGGAGCGCGCGGCTGGCGCCGGACCTGAGCACGCCGTGGCCGGCCAGGATGAGCGGCCGCTCGGCCTTGGCGACGAGCTCGGCCGCCCGGGCGAGCTCCCGGGCGTCGGGCGCGGGGACGGGGCGCAGGCCGGGCAGGTCGACGCTCTCCGGCCACTCGAACTCGACCTTGCCCTGCTGCGCGTCCTTGCAGATGTCCACGAGGACGGGCCCGGGCCGGTCGGCCCGGGCGATCGCGAAGGCCTCCCGCAGCGTGCGCGCCACCTCTCCGGCCTCGGTGACGAGGGCGTTGTGCTTGGTGATGGGGAGCGTGATGCCCGTGATGTCCGTCTCCTGGAAGGCGTCGCTCCCGAGCAGCTTGGAGGGGACGTTGCCGGTGATGAACACCGTGGGCACCGAGTCGAGCATCGCGGTCGCGATGCCCGTGACCAGGTTGGTCGCGCCGGGACCCGACGTCGCGATCGCCACGCCGACCCTGCCGCTCGCGCGGGCGTAGCCGTCGGCCATGTGGGCGGCCCCCTGCTCGTGGCGCACCAGGACGTGTCGCACCGGGTAGTCGAGCATGGCGTCGTAGGTCGGGAGGATCGCGCCGCCGGGGTAGCCGAAGACGGTGTCCACCCCTTCGCGGGCCAGGCACTCCCAGACGATCTGCGCCCCGCTGCGGATCACGTCAGGCTCTCCGGCGTCATCGCGACCTCCTCGAAAAGAACTCCCGAAAAGACGAAAACCCCCGAGGCCCTTCGACCTCGGGGGTGGCTCGTGATCCGGCTCGCGGCCTCTAGATCACGGGACCCCCGAGGCGAATGCCCAGCAGGAGTACCAGGACCAGGAACCGCAGTCGGAACGACACGAAGACCCCCGCCGCGAGGGCGGCCGGGACGTGCGCGCGTCGAACCGGGACGTGCATAGGCGACCGAACGGTCGGTAGGTTAAGGGTCGCGGGGACCGTTGTCAAGCGCCTGGCCTCGAGGGCCTACTCCAGGACCTGGATCACCACGCGGCGGTTCTCGGCGCGGTGCTCGGGGGTCTTGTTGTCCACCACCGGCTGGGTCTCGCCGTAGGAGACCACCGCCAGGCGCGCCAGGGCGATGCCGTGCTCCTCGTGGAGGTAGTCCCTCACCATGAGCGCTCGCTGCTCGCCGAGCCAGCGGTTGTACTCGGACGGCCCGGTCGAGTCGGTGTGGCCGTGGATCTCGAAGTAGACGCCGCGGTTCTCGGTCTTGAGGGCGGCGATCGCCTGGTCGACGCGGCTCTTGGCGTCGGAGTCGATCTCGGCGCGGCCGAACGGGAACTTCACCTGATCGTCGCTCAGGGTCACGGTGTAGATCAGCTTTCCCTTCGCGGCCTTCTCCGCCTCGGTGGCCCTGGTCATCGCGTCGCCGGCGCTGCGGCGGGCGTCCAAGATCCCGGCTTGCGCCTCCCGATCGACTTCGTCGATGCGCGCCTCGGTGCGCTTCACGCGCTCCTGGGTTCCTTCGAGCTGGCTCGCCAGGGCGTCCGTCTTCTGGTTGACCGCCCCGACCTCCCGGGTCACGAACTTCTTCGTCGCGCAGCCAGAGGACACGAGGGCCGCCAGACCGCAAAGGATCAATGTTCGCGATGCCTTCATGAATACCTCCCGAATAGCCAAGACAACCCGCCGGAAGAGCGAGCAACCGACGTGCCAACGGGGAAGCGCGGAAAAGCGTTGTCTGGTGCCAATTTGGCGGGGGAGCGCGGAGCGGCGATTGTAGGGACTTCCATCGAGAGCGCGGCGGCAACGCCGCGCGGGTGGTTACGAGGCGTCTGTGACGGCCCCGCGGCTCGCGCTCGTGACGAGGCGGGCGTACTTGGCCAGGACGCCGCGCGTGTAGCGGGGCGCCGGCGGCGCCCACGCGCCACGCCTCCTCTCCAGCGTCGCCTCGTCCACCTCGAGCTCCACGACGCGCTCTTCGGCGTCGATGGTGATCGGGTCGCCCTCCTCGACGAGGGCGATCAGTCCGCCCACGGCGGCCTCGGGCGCCACGTGGCCCACCACGAGGCCATGGGTGCCGCCCGAGAAGCGGCCGTCCGTGACGAGGCCCACCGAGTCGCCGAGCCCCGCGCCGATGATCGCCGCGGTGGGCGACAGCATCTCGCGCATGCCCGGCCCGCCCCTGGGCCCCTCGTAACGGATGACGACCACGTCCCCGCTGCGGATGCGCCCGGCCAGGATCGCCGCGAGGCACTCCTCCTCGGAATCGAAGACGCGCGCGGGTCCCCGGAGCCGCAGGGCTTTCACGCCGCTGATCTTCGCCACGGCCCCCTCGGCGGCGAGGTTGCCCCTGAGGA
>DASSJI010000165.1:0-27294 GCA_035691285.1 Vicinamibacteria bacterium
GCCCGGCCGGCAGGGCTAGAAGCCAGCGGCGGCGCCGGCGGGCGCGCAGCTCGCCGCGCCATGCGGCCAGAGCGCCCGCCCGCACGCGGGCGGCGACCTCGACCGGAGGATCGGGCCTCGGGCCGGCCAGGCGCAGCAGGCGAGAGACGTCCTCGTCGGAGTCCGGCTCCTCGAACGGGCGTCGATCGGTCATTTCGCCTCCGCGGGCCGGCGCTCGCGTGCCAGGGACAGGAAGCCGTCGCGGAACGCCTCGCGCGCCCTTGCCAGGAGCGACTCGGCCGCCTTCGGGCCCAGGCCGAGACGCTGGCCGATCTCGGCCACGGTGAGGCCGTCGATGTACTTCCACTCCAGCGCATCCCCGTAACGGTGAGGCAGGCGGTCGAGCGTGGTCTGCACGGCCGTGGCCACCTCGCGGCGCCGCAGCGCGCTCTCCGGATCGTCGGGGTTGTGGGCGGCCCAGGACTCGAGGGCCGCTCGCACCTCGGGCAGGTCCTCCGCGAGGTCCACCCGGACCGTGCGCCCGCGAGCGTTGCAGTACGCGCTGATCTCGTTGCGGCAGAAGGTGCAGAGCCAGGTGAACAGAGCCGCTTCTCCCCGGTACGACGAGAGCTTCGTCAGGGCACGGCACAGCACGGCCTGCACCACCTCCTCGGCCGCGACCGCGTCTCGCAGCCGGACCGAGGCGAACCTGAAGAGCGCCGGGAAGTAGGCGGCGAAGAACTCCTCGAAGGCCGCCTCCTGACCCGCCAGCATCCGCCTCACGAGGGCCCGGTCGCCCGCCGGATCGAGTTTCATGCCCTGACGGTTAGAGGGCCCAGGGTCGCCGAATCATGCGCCGTTGCCAAGCCTCCGCCACCGGATAACATCAGCCATGCTCCTCGCCACCCTGGTTCTCTCGTCCCCGTCCGTGGCCGCGCCCCTCGACGCCATCATCGCCCGCGAGTGGGAACAGCAGATGGCGCGCAACCCTGTCTGGGCGTCGCTGCTCGGCGACCGACGCTTCGCCGACCGCTGGGACGACGTGCGGCCGAGCGCCCTCGCCAGGGGGGCGGAGCACGATCGCGCGGTGCTCCTCGAGCTAAGGTCCATCGACACGTCGTCGCTCGAAGCCGAGCCGCGTCTCAACCTGGAGCTGCTGGCGCACGACTACGCCGACGCGGTCGAGGCGTTCGACCACGGGGCCCACCTGCTGTGGATGAGCCACCAGCAAGGGCTGCCGGAAGGGCTCGGCCGGCCCCCAGGCGTGCATGCCCTCGATGAGCTGGGCCCGAACCTCGCGTTCGACACGGCGGCCGACTACGAAGCCTGGCTCGCCCGGCTCCGCGCGCTGCCGGACTACGTCGCGCAGGTCACGGAGCTGCTTCGCGCCGGCATGCGGGCCGGGCGCATGCACCCGCAGTTCGTGGCCGACCGCCTGGCGAAGGTGCTCGAAGCGCAGGTCGCCCGGAAGGCGGAGGAGACCGGCTTCTTCGAGCCGTTCACCCGATTCCCGGAGCGCGTCTCCGCGGCCGACCGCGGCCGCTTCGCGACCGCGGCACGCACCCTGGTCGCTGACCGAGCCCAACCTGCCCTGCGTGCGTTCCTGGCGTTCCTGCGAGACGAATACCGCAAGTCGGCGCCTATCGAGGGCGGCCTCGGCCGCCAGGGAGGCGACGCGCTGTATCGGTGGCTCGCGCGTCACCACACCACGACCTCCCTGACCCCGGCCGAAATCCACGCGACCGGCCTCGCGGAGGTGTCCCGTCTCCGCTCCGAGATGGAGAAGGTCAAGGCGCGCGTCGGCTTCGGGGGCTCGCTCGCCGAGTTCTTCCAACACCTGCGCACCGACCCTCGCTACTACTACTCCGACCCGCAGCAGCTCCTCGCGGGCTACCGCAGCCTCGCCAAGCGCGTCGATCCTCGCCTCGTGGCGCTCTTCGGCGTCCTGCCGCGCATGCCGTATGGCGTCGAGCCGACCCCGGAGGCACGGGCGCCCCACGCCACGACCGGCTTCTACTTCCCGGCGGCGCCCGACGGCTCCCGCGCGGGCACCTACCTCGTGAACCTGTATCGGCCCGAGATGCGGCCGAGGTGGGAGATGGTGCCACTGACGCTCCACGAGGCGGTGCCCGGGCATCATCTTCAGGTGTCCCTCGCCGCGGAGCTCCCGGGTTTGCCCGCCTTCCGCCGGCTCGGGTACCACACGGCCTTCGGCGAAGGCTGGGGCCTCTACTCGGAATGGCTCGGCCACGAGATGGGCCTGTACGAGGATCCCTACGACCACTTCGGGCAGCTCGGCTACGAGATGTGGCGTGCCGTGCGTCTCGTTGTCGACACCGGCATGCACGCGCAGGGGTGGACCCGCGAGCAGTCCGTCCGTTACTTCCTCGACAACTCTCCGCGTCCCGAGCTGGACGTCGTCAACGAGGTCGACCGCTACCTCGCGAACCCGGGGCAGGCCCTCGCCTACAAGGTCGGCCAGCTCAAGATCCTCGAGCTCCGCCGCCGCGCCGAGAAGGCCCTTGGCGAGGGCTTCGACGTCCGGGCGTTCCACGACCAGGTGCTGGGCTCAGGCTCGCTCCCGCTCGGCGTGCTGGAAGGGCGCATCGACGCATGGATCGCCCGGGCGGCGTCGGCTCCCTGACCGGCTTCCCGGTGCGATTCGTGCGGGGGGGCGCAGGCTTTTCGGATCACGTGACGCGCTCGACGAACCGGGGGACGCCCGGAGCCCGGCCCGGCGGCGGCGGCGGTGCCGGGCCGGGGGCACCCTCCTTGCATCCTCGGGGTCGGTGAAGCCGGGAGGGGCCATGCTGCTGCAGAGGCCGTACAACTCGTTCGAGATCGCCCAGGCACAGTTCGACCGCGTCGCCGCCCTCATCGGCCTGGACGCCGCGTCCCGCGAACTCCTGCGCTGGCCGTTGCGCGAGTACAGCTTCGCGATCCCGGTGCGCATGGACGACGGCGAGGTCAAGGTGTACCGCGGCTTCCGCGTGCAGCACAACGACGCGCGCGGGCCGAGCAAGGGCGGGATCCGCTTCCACCCCCAGGAGACCCTCGACACGGTCCGGGCGCTCGCGATGTGGATGACCTGGAAGTGCGCCGTCGTGGACATCCCCCTCGGCGGCGGCAAGGGCGGCGTCGTGTGCGATCCGCACAACCTCTCGGCCCGCGAGCAGGAGCAGGTGTGCCGCGGATGGGTGCGCCAGATGGCCCGGAACGTGGGGCCGGTCTCCGACGTGCCCGCGCCTGACGTGATGACGAACGCCCAGCACATGCTCTGGATGCTCGACGAGTACGAGGCCGTCCACGGCGGCCGCCATCCCGGCTTCATCACCGGCAAGCCCGTGGGCATGGGCGGCTCCCTGGGCCGGACCGAGGCGACGGGCTACGGCGTCGTGTTCGCGCTGCGCGAGGCGCTGCGCGAGATGAACCTCGCCCCCGCGGCCACTCGGGCGAGCGTCCAGGGCTTCGGCAACGTGGCCCAGTACGCGATCCGCCTCTATCAGCAGCTCGGCGGCAAGGTCGTCTGCGTCTCGTGCTGGGACCAGAAGGAGCAGGCGTCCTTCGCCTACCGGCGCGGGTCGGGCGTCGACATGGACGCGCTGACCGGGATCACGGACCGCTTCGGCGGCATCGACCGGGGAAAGGCGCAGGAGCTCGGGTACGAGGTGCTGCCCGGTGAGGCGTGGATCGAGCAGCCCGTCGAGGTGCTGATCCCTTCGGCCCTGGAGAACCAGATCACCGCGGAGGGCGTGGCCCGGATCGCGCCCAGCGTCCGCATCGTGGCCGAGGGCGCCAACGGCCCCACGACCACGGACGGCGACGAGGCGCTCCGCCAGCGCGGCATCCGCGTGATCCCCGACTTCCTGGCCAACGCAGGGGGCGTGACCTGCAGCTACTTCGAGCAGGTCCAGAGCAACACGAACTACTATTGGGAGAAGGACGAGGTGCTCGGGAAGCTCGACGTCAAGATGACCTCCGCCTACCTGGCCGTCAGCGAGCTGGCCAGGAAGCGCGCGCTGTCCCTGCGGGACGCGGCCTACGTGATCGCGATCGACCGCGTGGCGCAGGCCTGCCGCGACCGAGGCTGGGTGTAGCCGATCGCTCTCCATGGCCGAGCTGCCGTCCTTCGCGCGCCGCTTCTTCGGGGCCGACGAGACCTTCACCAGCATCGGCGGGGGCGAGATCGGCGGCAAGGCGGCGGGGCTGCGCCGGGCGCGCCAGGGTCTCGACGCGCGTCCCGCGGCGCTGCGCTTCGCGAGCCTGGCGATCGAGGTGCCGACGCTCACCGTGATCGGCACGGCCGTCTTCGAGGAGTTCCTGGCCAGGAACCGCCTGGACACCGCCGCGCTCGCGGAGCGCGACGATCGCGAGATCGCCCACGCGTTCCAGCGCGGCGAGCTGCCGCCGGCGATCCTGGGCGACCTGTGGGCGCTGGTGCGGGAGGTGCGCGCGCCGCTCGCGGTGCGTTCGTCGAGCCGTCTCGAGGACGCCCTGGCGCACCCCTTCGCCGGCGTCTACGCGACCAAGATGACGCCCAACAACCAGCACGACCCCGAGTCGCGCTTCCGGCGGCTCACGGAAGCCGTGAAGTTCGTGTTCGCTTCCACGTTCCTCGAGGGCGCGCGCGCGTACCGCGCCAGCCTCGGGCCTTTGGCCGCGCGCGAATCGATGGCGGTGATCGTCCAGGAGGTGGTGGGGCGGCGCCACGGCCCTCGCTTCTACCCCGACCTCTCGTGCGTCGCCCGCTCCCTCAACTACTACCCGTTCGGGCCGGCGCGGCCGGAGGACGGCGTCATGAGCCTGGCGCTGGGTCTCGGCAAACAGATCGTGGACGGCGGGCGCTGCTTCACGCTCTCGCCCCGGCACCCGGGCTCAGGCCCGCCCTTCGCCTCGGCGAAGGCGCTCTTGGACGAGACCCAGACCAGCTTCTGGGCGGTCAACATGGGCCCGTCGCCGGCCTACGACCCCGCGGCCGAAACCGAGTACCTGGTGAGCGGAACGCTGGCAGAAGCCGAGACGGACGGAGCGCTCGGGCTCGCGGCATCCACCTACGACTGGCAGCGCGACCGCGTCGTGCCGGGCCTGTCGGCGGCCGGACCTCGCGTGATCGACTTCGCGCCGCTCCGGCTGTGGCATGACATCCCGTGGTCCGAGGCCGTGGGCGGCCTGCTGGAGCAGTTCGAGCGGGACCTGGGGGCGCCGGTCGAGGTCGAGCTGGCCGCGACCTTCGAGGGCGGCCTCGGCCGGCTGGGGTTCCTCCAGGTACGGCCCATGGCCGCCGCCGCCGGCGACGGGGAGCTCGCCGACGCGGATCTGGCGAGCCCCTTGGCCGTGGTGGCCTCGGAGCGCGCCCTGGGCCACGGCGCCGTCCCGGCGCTGCGCGACGTGGTGTTCCTGCGGCCGCGTTTCGACATGCGCGACAGCCCGGCCGCGGCGCGGGAGCTGGTCGAGATGAACCGCGCCCTGCTCGAGGCCGGCCGGCCCTACCTGCTCATCGGCTTCGGCCGCTGGGGCAGCTCGGATGCGTGGCTGGGCGTGCCGGTCCAGTGGGGCCACGTGTCAGGCGCGCGGGCGCTCGTCGAGATGTCGCCCGAGGGTCGCGTCATCGAGCCCAGCCAGGGCTCGCACTTCTTCCACAACCTGCTCGGCCTGGGCGTGCCCTACCTGCAGGTGGCCCAGGACGGCCGCGTCGACTGGGAGTTCCTGCTCGGCCTGCCGCGGCGCCGCGAGACCCCGCGGGTGATCCATGCCGAGTGCGCCGCGGGCCTGTGCGTGCGCGTCGACGGGCGGCGCGGCCGGGGAGTCGTGCTGCGCTCGCCGGGCGAGGCCGCGCGTGCATGAGGAGCGCGCCCTCGGCGACGTGCTGCACGCGCTCCAGGAGCGTGCCAAGGAGCTGTCGTGCCTGTATCGCGTGGACGAGATCCTGGCGCGGCCTGGCCAGCCCGTGGACGAGGCGCTGCGGCACGTCGTGGCGGCGCTCCCCTCGGGCTGGCAGTATCCGGCCGTCTGCCAGGCGCGGATCGTGGTGGGTGGCCACAGCTACGAGCCCACCGGCTACGCCGAGAGCGCGTGGGCGCAGTCGGCGCCGATCCAGGTCCACGGCCGGGGTGTGGGCAACGTCAGCGTGTCGTACACGGCGCCTCGGCCGCCCAGCGACGAAGGGCCCTTCCTCAAGGAGGAGCGCCGCCTCATCGACACGATCGCCGACCGCCTCTCCCGCTTCCTCGAGCAGCGCGAGCCGCGCCCGGAGGCCCAGGAAGCTGTCACCGGCGGGCAGGGCTTCCGGGCCGTGCTGGAGCTGCTCCGGGCCACCGACCAGAACCTGCACCGTCGGATCGCACGCAAGATGCTCAACCACCTGGCGTGGAGCGGCGTCGGCGAAGCCCGCGAGCTGCTGCTGCGTCATTCCGCCGAGCGCTCTGCCATGGGCGACGACAACCGGCCCACGGCCCGCAGCGGTCCCGAGGACTTCGAGGCGACGGCCCGTGAGACGTTCCGCATCGCCGCGGCCCAGATCAGCGAGACGGAGATCTCCGCCCTAGTGCAGGTCTGGATCCGCGAGGACCGCGTGGATTTCCTGGTCCAGGCCCTGGAGACGCCGTACACGTCCCTGGTCGAGATCGGCAACGCCCTGGACCGCTTCGCCCGCACCGGCGTCGCCACACGCGACCTCTCGATCGCCACTCAAGTCGGCCTCGGCAGCGCGCTCGTGCGCCGGCTCCTGACCGAGGACCAGGACGCCATCAACCGGGCGCGGCGCTACGTCCAGGTCGAGGACTTTCTCGAACTCGTCTCGCGCACCGTGCTCCTGCCGCGCAGCCACGGCCACCTGGGCGGCAAGGCCAGCGGGCTCTTCCTGGCCGAGCGCATCCTGAGGCGCTCGCCGGAATACGCGAACGCGCTGGAAGGCATCCGCGTCCCGAGGACCTGGCACCTGCCCTCCGACGGGATCCTGCACTTCGTGGCCTACAACGACCTCGACGAGGTCTACTCCTGGAAGTACCGCGACATCGACCAGATCCGCCAGGAATACCCCCACATCCTCCAGCTCTTCAAGAACTCCCGCTTCCCGCCCGAGATCGAGCACGGCGTGGCTCGCGCCCTCGACGACCTCGGGGACGCGCCGCTCATCGTCCGCAGCTCGAGCCTGCTCGAGGACCGCGCCGGCTCGGCCTTCTCGGGCAAGTACAAGAGCCTGTTCCTCGCCAACCGTGGCGACAAGGACGAGCGCTTGGCCGCGCTCCTCGACGCCATCGCCGAGGTCTACGCTTCCACCTTCAGCCCCGACCCGATCCAGTACCGGTCGGAGCGGGGCCTTCTGGAGCATCACGAGGAGATGGCCGTGATGATCCAGCCCGTGGTCGGGACCCGCGTGGGGCGGTACTTCCTCCCCGCGTTCTCCGGCGTGGGCTTCAGCAACAACGAGCTGCGCTGGTCGCCCCGCATCCGGCGCGAGGACGGGCTTCTGCGCCTGGTGCCCGGCCTGGGCACGCGGGCCGTCGACCGCCTGGCGGACGACTACCCGGTGCTGGCCGCCCCCGGCCAGCCCGGGCTGCGCGTGAACGCCAGTCCCGAGGACGTGGCGCGCTACTCGCCCAAGCGGGTCGACGTCATCGACCTCGCGACCAACCGCTTCGAGACGATGGAGCTGCGCGCCTTCCTCCGCGAGTGCGGCCACGAGTGGCCGGCCTTGCGCCAGCTCGTGTCGGTCTACGAGGGCGACCGGCTGCGCCGCGCGACGAGCCTGGGGCCCGACTTCGAGCGCGAGGACGTGGTGGTGACCTTCGAGGGGCTGCTCGCCGACACGTCGTTCCTCGCGCGCATGCAGGCGCTCTTGAAGCTGCTCGGCGAGGGCCTCGCCACGCCCGTCGACGTGGAGTTCGCGTCCGACGGGCGGGACCTCTACCTGCTCCAGTGCCGGCCCCAGAGCAGCGCCGCCGAGGACCATCCGGCCCCGGTGCCGCGGGACGTGCCGCCCGCGTCCGTCGTGTTCTCCGCGCACCGCCACGTCTCGAACGGCGCGGTGCCGGACATCACCCACATCGTCTACGTGGACCCGGAGGGCTACAGCCGCCTGTCGAACCCGGAAGCGCTGCGCCAGGTGGCCCGAGCGGTGGGCGCTGCCAACAAGCTGCTGCCGAAGCGCCAGTTCATCTTGATGGGGCCCGGCCGCTGGGGCAGCCGCGGCGACGTCCGCCTCGGCGTCGGCGTCACCTACGCCGACATCAGCAACGCGGCCATGCTGATCGAGATCGCGCGCCAGAAGGGCAACTACGTGCCGGACCTGTCCTTCGGCACCCACTTCTTCCAGGACCTCGTGGAGTCGCAGATCCGCTACCTGCCCCTCTACCCGGACGACCCCGGCGTGGCCTTTGCCGAAGCCTTCCTGCGCCGCGCCGAGAGCGTGCTGACCGAGCTGCTCCCGGCCTTTGCCCCTCTCGCGGACACGGTGCGCGTCATCGACGTGCCCCGGGCGACCGGGGGCCAGGTGTTGAAGGTGGCGATGAACGCCGACCTGAACGAAGCGCTGGGCTTCCTGGCCGCGCCGGGAAGCTTCGCCCGGCGGGCGGCGGCGGTCCCGGCGCGCGCCGCTCAGGACGACGAGCACTGGCGCTGGCGGCTCCGGATGGCGGAGCGCATCGGCGCCGACCTGGATCCCGCGCGCTTCGGTGTCAAGGCTCTCTACGTCTACGGTTCGACCAAGAACGCCACGGCCGGGCCGGGCAGCGACCTCGACCTCATCGTCCACTTCGCCGGCGACGAGACGCAGCGCCGCGAGCTCTTGTCCTGGCTCCAGGGCTGGAGCCAGGCGCTGGCCGAGATGAACTACCTGCGGACGGGCTACCGCAGCGCGGGCCTGCTCGACGTGGTCCTCGTCAGCGACGAGGACATCCGGCGGCAGACGAGCTACGCGTGCAAGATCGGCGCCGTCACGGACGCCGCGCGCCCGCTCGCCCTGGGCGCGCCCGCGGGATGAGCTCGCGGCTCGCGTCCTCCGGGTCCTCCAGCGTGAAGCGGACGAGGCACAGCTCCGGACCGTCGTGGGCCGCCGACAGGCACAGCGTGCCGCCGATCCGGTCGCGCCACGCGCCGGTGAGGCGCGCCGACTCGTGGACGTGGCCGCACAGCGCGAGCCGTGGCTGGCGCGCCTCGAGGAAACGCCGGATCGCGATGCTGCCGATGTGGACGTCGAGGGGCGCGTGCTCGACGCGCAGCCCGTCGAGGGCGGCGCGGTCGAGCGCGGTGCCGTGCGGCGGGCAGTGGAGCAGGAAGACCGCCTCGCGCACGTCGGCGTCGCCCGCCAGCGCGTCGAGCGCTCCCGCGATCGTCGTGTTCCGCAGCTCGCCTTCCGCGACCGGCGTGGTCAGGACACCCTCCTCGGGGCCGACCGAGCCGGGGTCCACGAAGCGCGAGACGTCGTAGCGCTCGAAGTCCTTCAGCCGGAACGGCGTCGGCGGCACGAAGCCGCACCCGTAGACGTCGCGGCCGTGGCAGCGGAGGCGCCGCAGGTGCGCGTAGCGCCACAGCCCGCGGGCCTCGGCCTCGAGCACGGCGGCCTCCGCGCTGCGGGCGTCGTCGTTGCCGAGCAGCAGCAGGACGGCGGGATATGCCCCGGCCAGCGCCTCCCGCAGCGCCTCGAAGATCGGGCCCAGGGTGGCCGTGACGAACGCCTCGGCGGAGCCCATCGGCAGAAGGTCCCCGCCGAGGAACACGGCCGCGGGTCGCTCGGCGGCGGCCGCTTCCGCGAGCGTCCGGTAGCGATCCACGTCGCCGTGGAGGTCCGACACGAAGAAGCACCGGCTCGGGGTCGAGGACATCATCCCGCCCGACTCAGGCCTTCTTCGCAAGCGCCTCGACCGTGATACGGATCCGCTCCCGGGTGCCCGGCGAGAACCAGCCGTCGAGCCACTCGTCGAGCAGCTCCGCCTCGCGGGCTCGCATGGCCGTCTGGGCATCGCCGCGCAGGTAGGCCTTGGTCCGGGCGAAGGCGTGGAGGTCCTTGTCGGTGAACTCCGACAGCCGCCTGAGGCACGCGTCCAGGAAGCCGTCCCTCGCTGCGAGCTCGTCCGTGAGACCGGCCCGCAGCGCCTCCTCGCCCTCGAAGTTGCGGCCGAGCAGCGCAACCCTGGAGTACGAAGCGGGCGCCACGGTGTGGCGCAGGAGCAGCGCCACGGACCAGGGGAGAGGCACGCCGATCTTCACCTCGTTCAGGCCGATCTGCGCCCCGGGCGTCAGCACGCGCCAGTCGGCCGTCATGGCGAGGATGCAGCCGCCGGCCACGGCGTGGCCCGAGACGCCGGCAACCACCGGCTTCGGCAGCCCGAAGAACGCCCACATCGCCTCGGCGAAGCGCAGCATGAAGGCTCGCATCGCGGGGCGGTCGAGGGCGTAGAGCTCCACGAGGTCGAGGCCCGGGCAGAAGAGCGTCGGATGCGCCGAGGCGATCAGCACGCCGCCCACCGAGGCGTCCTCGGCCGCGTCGCTGGCGGCGCGCAGCAGCTCTTCGACCAGCGCCGGGTCCATGGCGTTGCCCCGCGGCTTGTCGAGGATCAAGACCAGGTGCCGGCCGCGGACCTCGCGGCGGATCAGGCTCATCGCTGCGAGGCTATCACGCGCGGGACGCGGGCGGCCCTTTGACGGAGCGTCCGGCGCCGGATACGATCCGCTCGCCCGCGAAGACCTTGCATTCATGATCGGCCAGACGGTCTCCCATTACAGGATCACGTCCAAGCTCGGCAGCGGTGGCATGGGTGTCGTCTACGAGGCCGAGGACACGAGCCTCGGGCGCAAGGTCGCCCTCAAGTTCCTTCCGGCCGAGCTGGCGCAGGACGCCCACGCTCTGGAACGCTTCCAGCGGGAAGCGCGTGCCGCTTCGGCGCTCAACCATCCCGGCATCTGCACGGTCCACGCGATCGACCAGCACGAGGGGCAGCACTTCATCGCGATGGAGCTGCTCGAGGGCGAGACGCTCGCGGCGAGGATCGGGCGCCAGGCGCTCGACCTCGATCTGCTGCTGCGCCTGGCGATCCAGATCGCGGACGCCCTCGAGTCCGCCCACGCCAAGGGCATCGTGCACCGCGACCTCAAGCCCGCCAACATCTTCGTGAACCGGCGCGAGCAGGCCAAGATTCTCGACTTCGGCCTGGCCAAGATCGACCGTGCGGCGGGCGCCGCGGTCTCGGAAGCCCCCACGGCGGTGCGGCCCGAGGAGCTGACGAAGGCGGGCTCGACCATCGGCACGGTCTCCTACATGTCGCCGGAGCAGGCCCGCGGACAGCTCACCGACGCCCGGACGGACCTGTTCTCGCTCGGGACGGTCCTGTACCAGATGGCAACGGCCACCTTGCCATTCCAGGGCGAGACCTCGGCCGTGATCTTCGAGGCCATCCTGAATCGCGAGCCTCCGGCCGTGAGCCAGCTCAACCCCGCGCTGCCGCCGGAGCTCGCGGGCATCCTGCGCAAGGCCCTTGAGAAGGACCGGAACCTCCGCTACCAGAGCGCCACCGAGCTGAAGACGGACCTGCTGCGCCTCAAGCGGGACCTGGACTCCGGCGGGCGGCGCGCCGCCGACAGCGGCGAGTCCAGGAGCCGATCCGCCGAGAGGTCCATCGCCGTCCTCTACCTGGAGAATCTGAGCGGCGTGAAGGAGGACGAGTACCTCAGGGACGGGGTCACCGAGGACATCATCACGGAGCTGAGCAAGATCCAGGGGCTGAAGGTCTTCTCCCGCCCCACCGTGTTGCCGTACCGCGACAAGCCCGTGACGCCGGCCCAGATCGGCCAGCAGCTCCACGCCGCTTACGTCCTCGCCGGCAGCCTGCGCCGCGCGGGGAATCGTCTCCGCATCAACGCGCAGCTCGTCGATACACAGACGGACTTCCCGGTCTGGTCGGAGCGCTACGACCGCGAGATGGCGGACGTGTTCGAGCTTCAGGACGAGATCGCCCACAAGATCGCCGAGGCGCTGCGGATCACCCTGTCGCCCCAGGAAAAGGAGGCGCTGGCCGCGAGGCCCACGGACAACCTGCAGGCCTACGACCTGTACCTGCGCGGCCGGAGCTACGCCCGCCGCCGCACGCGCCAGGATCTCGACTTCGCGCTGCAGATGTTCGAGAACGCCGCTGCCCTCGACCCCGAGTTCGCGCTCGCCCATGCCGCCATCGCCAGCGTGTGCGCCCAGTACCACTTCGACCACCAGCGCACGCCTGACTGGGTAGAGCGGGCGGTGGCCGCCAGCCAGCGCGCCAGCGCGCTCAGCCGCGACGTGCCCGAGGTGCAGGTGGCCGAGGCCTGGATCCTGTACGCGAACGGCCGCTTCGACGAGGCGTACGCCCGCGTGCGTGCGGTGCTCGCGACCACACCGGACGCCGAGGGCGCCTACTACCTGCTGTGCCGCGCGCTCTTCAGCGCCGGCCGCCACCAGGAGGTCGCGGACATCGCCGAGACCGCAGTGCAGTCCTCGGGGGAGGACTACAACGTCTACGTCCCGATCCTGAACTCGCTGGGGGCGCTGGGGAAGGACGAGCTGCGCCGGAGCTTCCACCAGCGCCGCATCCTGGGCCTGGAGAAGCACCTGATGAAGGTTCCCGAGGATGCCCGCGCCCGCGTGCTGCTCAGCACCAGCTACGCCGAGATGGGCCGCGGCGAGGACGCGTCGCGCGAGATGCAGTTCGCGATAGGCCTGAGGCCCAACGACGCCTCGATGCTCTACAACTGCGCCTGCACCTACGCGAAGCTGCGCAGGAAGGCGGAGGCGCTGGAAGCGCTCAGGAAGGCCTGGGACGCGGGCTTCAAGGACGTCGAGTGGGCGCGACGCGACCCCGACCTCGAGCTCCTCCACGACGACCCGGAGTTCGAGCGGCTCTATCCCGCAGGCGCCCTCAAGGCCTGAGGTCCGCGGGACGGCCTACTTCTCCAGGCTCGCCCTCAGGAACCAGGCGTGCTTCTCGAACTCCGTGATGATCCCGGTCAGCAGGTCGACGGTGTCGACGTCGTCCTCCTTCTCGCCCAGGTCGCGGGTCTCCCTGAGCCCGTCCAGGTAGCTCTCGATGCGGTCGGCGAGGAGCTTGACGTGCTCCAGGTCGCGGGTGGTGTCCTGGGGGTAGTCGGCGAGGCGCGAGGTCTTCGCCACGTGCCGCGCGGTGCCCTGGGCGAGGCCGCCCAGGGTGACGGCCCGCTCCGCGACCGCGTCGTTGTGGTTCGCGAGGCTCACCGCGAAGGTCTCGAACAGCAGATGCAGCGCCGCGAAGTGCGGGCCCTTGATGTTCCAGTGGGCCACCTTGATCTGGCCGTGGAGGTCGAGGCCGTCGGCCAGCCGCAGGTTGAGCGCCGCGGCGATCGCCGTGCGGGCCTTCTCGGACAGGGGCGTGGGGCTCTTGAACATTCGCTTCCTCCTTCAGACCGCCGCCAGCGCCTGTGGAACTGCGGCCGCCCCGAGGGCGACCGCGGCCGCGTTCACCACGGCGGCGATGCGCACGGCGTCGTGGACGTGATTCCTCGGTCAGGCCGCCCTCGAGCACGGCCCTCTCGTGCGCCTGGATGCAAGCTTCGCACCCGTTCAGGGCGCTCACGGCGAGGCACACCAGCTCGAAGTCGGCCTTCGGCGTGGCCGGCCGCGCGATGCGATTCATGCGCAGCCGCGCAGGCTTTTCCGAGTAGGCGGGCTTGCCGACGAGGTGCCGGAACCGGTAGTGCACGTTTAGATCTAGTCTAAGGGATGCCCAAGCGAGAGGCCTCAGCCCTTCCGGGCTCAGGTCCCAGGTTGACCCCGGGGAGAAGCCGGCTTCTGATTGAAGGGTGATGGGCTCGGAGGCACGGCTCCGGCGCGACTTCATCCGGGCCGCGGCGGTCGCGGTCCTGCTGCTCGCGGGCATGGTCGCGGACCTGCGGCCCGCCTGGTTCGGGATCCCGGTGGACGCCCACGGCCACGGCGATCCGAGGGTCATGCGCTGGCTCTGGGCGATCGAGGGCCTGCTCACGCTCCCGATCCTGCTCGGCCCCGGCCGCTCGTTCTTCGTCTCGGCATGGAGCCAGTTCCTGAGGCGCTCGAGCAACATGGACACGCTCATCGCCCTGGGCACCGGCGTGGCGTGGCTCTACTCGACCGCCGTGGTGCTCTTCCACGAACGACTCCCGCGCGGGACGATGCCGTACTACGACGCCGCCGGGATCGTGATCGCCCTGGTGCTGTTCGGACAGTGGCTCGAGGCGCGCGCCCGCGGCCGCACCACGGAGGCGCTCGAGGCGCTGTCGCGTCTTCAGGTGAAGGCGGTGCGCGTCCGGCGCGGCGAGCACGAGCAGGAGCTCGCCGCCGAGGACGTGCGCGTCTCGGACGTCGTGGTCGTCCGGCCCGGCGAGCGCCTGCCGGTGGACGGCGTGGTGATCGAGGGCGGCAGCCACGTGGACGAGTCGATGCTCACCGGCGAGCCGCTTCCGGTCGGCAAGCGCGTCGGCGACCGCGTGTTCGGCGGCACCCTGAACCGCGAGGGACTGCTGGCCTTCCGCGCGACCCAGGTCGGCGCCGAGACCGCCCTCGCCCGCATCGCCGACGCCGTGCGGCGCGCCCAGGCCTCGCGCCCGCCGATCGCCCGGCTCGTGGACAAGGTGAGCCGTGTGTTCGTGCCCGCGGTGATGATCGTCGCGATCCTCACCTTCATGGGCTGGTACAGCCTGGGCGGCGAGCTCAAGCTCCTCTACGGCCTGGTGACCGCGGCATCCGTGCTGCTCATCGCCTGCCCGTGCGCCCTCGGGCTCGCCACGCCCATGAGCCTCACCGTGGGGCTGGGGCGCATGGCCGAGGCGGGCATCCTCGTCCGCAACGGCCAGGCCCTCGAGACCGCCGCCTCGCTGGACGTCCTGTGCCTCGACAAGACCGGCACTCTCACCGAGGGCCGGCCGCGCCTCACCGAGGTCGTCGCCCTGAGGGAAGTCGCCACCGCCGAGCTGCTGCGGGTGGCCGCCGCCGCCGAAGCGGGCTCCGAGCACCCCCTGGCGGCCGCCATCGTCGAGGGCGCGCGGGAGCGCGGGGTTTCCGTCGCGCGCGCCGCAGCCTTCGAGGCGGTAGCCGGTCGCGGCGTGCGCGCCAGTCTCAACGGAGTGCTGATCCTCGTCGGCCGCAGGGACTTCGTGACGGGCGAGGCCGCGACGCCCCTCGACGTCCAGGCCGAGCGCCTCTCCGCCGAGGGCCGGACGCTGGCCTGGATCTCCCGCGACGGGAACCTGCTCGGCTTCGCGGCGATCGGCGACCCCCTGCGCCCGGAAGCCGGCGAGGCGGTGCGCCGCCTGCGCCGGCTCGGCCTGCGGGTGGTGCTGCTGTCGGGCGACGCGCCGAGCACGGCCGCCGCCGTGGCCCGCGAGGTGGGCATCGAGGATGTCCGGGCGGGGCTGCTGCCGGAGCAGAAACTCGACGCGATCCGGAGGCTGCAGGCCGAGGGCCGCAAGGTCGGCATGGCGGGCGACGGCATCAACGACGCGCCGGCCCTGGCCCAGGCCGATGTCGGCTTCGCGATCGGCGGAGGGGCCGACGCCGCGATCGCCGCAGCGGACGTGACGCTGCTCGGCGGCCGGCTCCTGCCGCTGCCGGCAGCGATCCTGGCCTCGCGCCGCACCCTCCGCAACATCCGCCAGAACCTGGTCGGGGCCTTCGCCTACAACGTGGTGGCGATCGTGATCGCGACGGGCGCGCTCGTCCCCTGGCTGGGCACGAAGGCGCTGCTCTCGCCCCTCGTCGCGGGCGCCGCGATGTCGCTCAGCTCGGTCACGGTCGTCTCGAACGCGCTCAGGCTGCGCCACGCGGAGATCCGCGCGTGAGCGGCGACGTCGTGGCCGTCGACCTCGGCGGCCTGCTGCTGATCGCGGCGATCCTCTGGTACTTCTTCCTCTCCCGCCGGCCGGAGTCCGCGGCGGCCCGAGAGGCGGACGGCGTGCAGGAGCTCCGCGTCACCGTGAAGGGCGGCTACTCGCCCGAGCGGATCGTGGCGCGCCCTGGGATTCCGCTGCGCCTGCACTTCCACCGCGTGGAGGAGTCGCCCTGCTCGGAGGAGGTGGTGTTCCCCGACTTCGGCGTGCGGCGCCACCTGCCAGCCTTCGCCACCACCACGATCGAGCTGCCGGGCAAGCCGGCCGGCAGCTACGTGTTCGCCTGCGGCATGGACATGCTGCACGGGACGCTGGTGCTGGGCGATGAGGCGGTGCAGCCCCGGGCGGACTCCGGACCCACGCCCGAGCCAGGCCAGATCGATCCCATCTGCGGCATGACGGTGCGGCCCGAGCGGGCCGCGGCCACCAGCGTTCGAGACGGCGGGACCGTCTACTTCTGCAGCGTCGGCTGCAAGGAGCGTTTCGACGCGGGGCTTCCGCCGCGGGCGATGGGAGCGCCCGGGGAGCAACGCTTGAGCCTCGGCGTGCGGCGGCGCCCGCCGGAGCGCTGAAGGGTGGAGTTCCGCGAGCGCGCGCTCCACGAGGCGCGCCGCTACGGCGCCGATCCCTTCGTGTTCGTGCGCGAGCTGGTCCAGAACGCTCGCGACGCGGACGCGCGCGCGGTCCATTTCGAGGTGACGACGGGCGGCGACCGCTCCCGCGTGGCCTGCCGCGACGACGGCGCGGGCATGAGCCTGGACCACGCGCGCCGCTTCCTGTTCACGCTCTACGCCTCGAGCAAGGAGAAGAAGCGCGACGCGGGCCGCTTCGGCGTGGGGTTCTGGTCCGTGCTGCGCTTCGCGCCCTCGCGGATCGTCGTGCGCTCCTGGCCGAGGCGCGGCGCTGCCTGGGAGGTTGCCCTCTCGGGCGACCTCGCCCAGGCGATGCAGGCGGAACCTCCGCCCTGCCCGCTGCCGGCGGGACACGGGACCGAGGTC
This sequence comes from Vicinamibacteria bacterium, assembly GCA_035691285.1. GTDB lineage: Bacteria > Acidobacteriota > Vicinamibacteria > Fen-336 > Fen-336 > DATFEN01. The sequence continues at coordinate 16,839 of DASSJI010000165.1, forward strand.
GCGCTGGAGCGCCCCGGCGACGACGAGGCGCTCCTGCGCCGCGTCCGCGACGCTGCCTGGCAGGGCGCGCGCTTCGTGGCTCGCCGCGCGGACCCGCTCTCGCCCCTGGACCTGCGGGTGAACGGCGCGCCCGTGACCGCCCCCTTCGAGCTGCCGCGCCCCAGCGCGACGTTCCGCCGCGGCCTCCACCGCGGCGTCGTGGCCCTCGGCCGCGAGGCGCGCGTCGAGCTGTTCGCACGCGGCCTCCGGGTGCGCTCGGCGGCGGCGCTCCACGACCTCGCGGTCGGCGCCAGCAGCGCCTCCCGCGTCCGCTTCCCGGAGACCGAGGGCCTCGTGCCGCAGGCGCTCCTGGACGGCGGAGACCTGGAGCCGCTGCTGGCTCGAAGCGACGTCCGCGATGATCGCTCCCTGCGCCGGCTGCAGGGGCTCGCCGAGGGCGCCCTGGCCCACCTCGTCGAGCGGCAGCTGGCCCTGGCGCGGCCGGAGGCGCCCTGGCGCCGCACGGCTTCGGTCGCCGCGATCGTGGGGCTCCTGGCAGTGGGCGCGGCGCTCGGCCGCCTCGTCTTGCCTCCGCGCCAGGCGCCGGTCGTCGCGGGTGAACCTTCACGCGAGGCGGCTCTCCGCCTCGCGGAGGGCGTCCGGGACGTGCGGCGTGCGGAGCCCCAGCCGTTCAGCGATCTCTCGATCCACTACTCCGGGCCGCGAGCGAGCTCCGAGCAGGCCGGCGCCGGTGCTCCGCTGCTCCTCTACCGGCCCGCCGAGTCCCGGCAGTACCTGGCGGCGTTGTTGCTCGACGACGTCACGGCGCCCCCGCCGCCGGCGCGACGGGCCGGCCCTTACCGGGGAGCGCCCTGCGGGATGGAATGCCTCGCCGTGACCCTGCTTCTCGAGGGCGGGCCCGGCGTCGTGCGGCTGCCGAGGGCCAGCGGACACGTGCTCGATCCCGCCAGCCTTCGCGTCGGCGGACGCCACACGCCCCTCGGACGGAGCCCCGCGGGCGAGCCCGTGCTCGTCCTCGAGCGCAGCGAGCGCCAGGTCGTGAGCTATCGCTCGGGGCCGGGAAGCGAGCCGGAGGTCGACGCCCCGCCCCCGGAGGTGCCCGACGAGCTCCTGGAGGCGGCCGCCGCCGTCCGCCAGGGCCCCATCGAAGAGCGCGTGGCCGTCGCGCTTCGCTGGGTCCGCGACCGTGTCCGCTATTCGACGGCCGTTGCGGACGTGGCGCGCCATCGCGTCGCGGAGGCCGCGGGCGAGGACGTCCTGGAACGCGCGCTCGAAGTCGGTGCGGGAGACTGCGACGTCCAGAACGCCGTCCTCGCGGCGCTGCTTCGCACCGCCGGCGTGCGGGCACGCCTGGCCGTGGGTCACGTCGGCGAGAACGGGAGCGCGCTGCCGGCGCTTCATGCGTGGGTGGAGTGGGTCGGCGCCTCCGGGCGCGTCCGGGTTGCGGACGCCAGCGAGGACCTCGCACGCGCAGGCGATGATCTCCTCGTCGCGGCTGCTTCGCAGCCGTCGGTCGGACACGAGGCCGTCGCCTGGCGGGCGCTGGGGCCTGCCGTCGTCCTGGCGGCGCTGGCCGGCCTTGCCGGGTGGGGGCTCGTCCGCATCCGCACCGAGCGCCGCGTGGCCCTCGATCCCGCCCACGACGTGGCGCGGCTGCTGCGCGGCGCCCTGGCGCAGCCGGACGCGTTCCGTCGCGCGCCGGCCGTCTTCGAGCGGCGGCTCGTTCCGCTGTTCCCGCGTGGCGTGGCGCGGCTCGGCGAGGCCTGGAACGCGGCCACGCACCGGCGCCTCTTCCGCAGCGAGCGTGGGGCGTTCCTGGCGGTGCGCGTCGCGCGGGCGGGCGCTCTCGTGGTCGACACGCGGAGAGCCGAGGGCCGCGTCGTGGCCGATGCGCTCGGGGCGGTGGACCTCGACGCGTGGGACGCGCTGCTGGCGCGCAGCCGCGGCGGGCGGCTGCTGGGCCGGGTCGAAAGGGCGTTCCGGGCCGCCGGCGAGCCCGTCACGCTGCGGCACGCGGCCGAGCTCGGGGGCGCTCTCGTGCTCGACCGGCCGCTCGGCCGCCTGTCGCGGGGCACGCACCGGACGCTCGTCGTCGACACCGAGGAGCCCTGGCTCCGCTCGGCGGAGCGACTGGCCGGGGACAGGCCCGCGGAGGCGGTCTTCTCGGCCGCGGACCGGGTCGCGTCCCTGTTGCGGCTCCGGGAGGCGGCGCTCGGGCGCGTGCTCGCGCCTCTTGCCGAGGCCGCGCTCCGGGAGCGTCCGTGACGGTCCGCTCCCTGGACGTTGCGGGGCTCCTCCGCATCGACTACGCAGCGGAGCGCCGGAAGCTGGCCGAGGCGGCGTTCGATACGCCCTGGCGGGAGGTCGCCGAGCTGGTGAGGCGAGCGGCGAGGAACGGGGCAGGGCGGGTGGCGATCCGCTGCCGGGCCGAGGCCGTCGTCGTCGCCGACGACGGCGCGCCGCCGGACGTGGCGCTGATCGCGGCGTTCGCCGCGTGCCGCGACGATCGCAGCGATGGCGCCCTCCGCCACCTGGCGCTCGTCCGCCTCGAGGCCGAGCCCGGGCTGGAGGCGGCCAGCCTCTGGCCTCGGGCGGTGTTCGAGCGCGTGGGCGGCGAGACCCGTGTGCGGCTCGAGGAATACCGGCTGGACCCCCCGAGTCGCGCTGCCCTCGTCGACGCCCTGCGCTTCTGCTCGCCGGCCGTGACCCTCGACGGCACCTCCGTGCCGCGGGGTTTCGAGGGCGCGTTCGCCGAGGCGGTGGCGCCAGAGCCGCTGCGCGGGGCCCTCGCTCTGGGCGCGGCCTCCCACGGTGACGTCGCGCTGCTCCTCGACGGCGTCGCCGTCGCGTACGTGTCGCTGCCTGACACACCGCCGTTCGCGGCCTGGATCGACGGCGCCTCGCTCGTGGAGGCGCAAGGCGCGTCCCCCGCGCGGCTGCGCGAGGCAGTCGCCGGGCACGCCAGGAGCCTGGCCTGCTCGGCCGCCGATCTGGCCCTCGCGACCGTCGAGCGCCTTCCGAGCCTGGACGCGCGGTCGCGCTCGGGGCTGATCGGGGCCCTCCTCGCGTGCGCGCGCCTGGGCCTGCGACGCTCGGACGTGCTGCGTGCACCCTTCGTCCCCGCCCTCGTGGCGGGGCGCCGCGAGCAGCGGAGCCTCCTCGACCTCGGCCAGGAGGCGAGCGCGAACGACGGCAGCGTCTCGGCGCTCGACCCGACCCGGGATCCGGACGAGGCGCTCCTTCCCGCGGCTCCCGTGTATCTGCTGGACGGCGAGACGCGCGCGCGGATCGCCGCGCTCCTGGGCGTGCGCTTCCGGCCCGTTCCCACCCTGGCCGCGCCGCCTTCCCTGGGCGCGCGCTGGCGGCGGACTCTGGCCGGAGCCCGTGCGGGCCTGCGCGAGGGCCTGCTCCGGCTGCGCAGCCCCCGCGCCGGCAGACGGCTCGGGGATCACGAGCTGACGCCGGCCGAGCGCGACCTCGTTGGCGCGCTCGGGTCAGGCGTCGCGCTGAGCGACGGGAACGGGACGGCGCGGCGCGCCGGAGCGGAATGGCGCCTGCCCCGAGGCGGCGAGCTGGTGCGCCGCGCGGCGCTCGCGGTCGCTGGGGATCCGCGCTGGCGCTACGTGGCGTCCCTGGCGTTGTTCCGCGCCGGACGCGCGCTGCCTGCTGCGTGGGCCGAGGAGTGGCGCCGGTCCTGAAGCTCAGGAGAACAGCCGGAGCTGCGAGCGTACGTCGAGCCGCGCCGTGGCCGTGCCGTACTCGCCGGCGCGCCGCAGCCCGTGGCGCTCGGCGAGGCGATCCACGCGGGCGAGCACGCGGTCGCGATAGCCTCCCCCGAGGTAGGCGCGGTCGGCGTAGGCGAGCCGATAGGCCTCCGCGAAGCGCGGGAACTCGCGATCGAGGAAGGCCAGGAAGCGCTCGCGGGTCGGAGAGCGCAGGAACAGCAGGCCGGCGTTGAAGCGGCGCACACCCGCCGCGCCGGCCCGGGCCAGCAGGGCGTCGAGGGTGGCCTCGTCGTCCGTGAGGCCGGGCAGGATCGGCAGGATCGCCAGGCCCGCGTCGAGGCCCGCCTCGGCGAGCCGCCGCAGCACCTCGAGGCGAACGAGTGGTGGCGGCGCCCAGGGCTCGAGGCGGCGCAGCAGCGCGGCGTCCGTGGAGATCAGCGAGACGCTGATCGAGAGCCGCCCGCGCTGGTGGATGCGCCGCAGCAGGTCGACGTCGCGCAGCACCAGAGCGCCCTTGGTGATCAGGCCGAGGCGGAGCCCGCGTTCCCGCGCGCACAGCTCGAGGAAGCGGCGCGTGACTCCCTCCTGGGCCTCGCCGGGCTGGTACGGATCCGTCGCGGTGCCGAGGGCGACGCGTTCGCCGCGCCGGATGGCCGCGCGCAGCCGCCGCTGCGTCTCCGCGTCGCCGCCGCGCTTGACCCAGACCGCCGTGTGGAACGCGTCGGGGTCCGTGAGGCCGAGGAATTCGTGGGTGTAGGTCGCGTAGCAGTAGCGGCAGCCCATCGCGCAGCCCCGGTACGGGTTCGCGGTCCACTCGAACGGCATGCGCTCCGAGGTGCAGCGACCCAGCAGCGACCGTGTCTCGAGGACGCGGTAGGCGACCTCGCCGCGCCGGCGGAAGGCTTCCTGGCCCAGGCGGGGCTCGAGGTTCGGCGCGGGAACACCGGCGCGGATCGTCATCTTTCGCCTTTTGTTCGCCCCAGGCGAGATCGTGTTCCGGGTGGAGCCGTGCCGTCAAGCGGTACACTGGTTTCGACGGGAATCCCGATGGCCGCGACCGCCTCGCCACTGGCCACGCTCCTCGGGCAGCTCACCCGCGAGGGGGAGCTCTACGAGAGGCTCCCGAACGACCGCGTCCGCTGCCACGCCTGCGGGCACCGCTGCCTGATCCCGCCCGGCCGCGACGGCGTCTGCCGCGTCCGCTTCAACGACGGTGGCGCCCTCCGCGTGCCGTGGGGCTACGTCGGCGCGCTCCAGCTCGACCCGGTGGAGAAGAAGCCGTTCTTCCACGCGCTGCCCGGCTCGAAGGCGCTCTCCTTCGGCATGCTGGGCTGCGACTACCACTGCGGCTACTGCCAGAACTGGATCACCTCGCAGGCCCTGCGCGATCCTCGGGCGGTGGCGCCGCCCGAGACGATCACCCCGGAGGAGTTCGTGAAGACCGCGCGCCAGACCGGTGCGCGGATCGTGACGTCGACCTACAACGAGCCGCTCATCACCAGCGAGTGGGCGATGGCGATCTTCCGGGTGGCGGTCGCGCAAGGCCTCGTCGGGTCCTACGTCTCGAACGGCAACGGCACGCCGGAGGTCCTCGACTACATCCGGCCCTACGTCTCGCTCTACAAGGTCGATCTCAAGGGCTTCCGCGACAAGGCCTACCGCGAGCTGGGCGGCACCCTCGACCGCGTGACGAGCACGATCCGCGACCTGCACGAGAAGGGCTTCTGGGTCGAGATCGTGACCCTCGTGGTGCCGGGCTTCAACGACTCGAGCGAGGAGCTGCGCGACATCGCGCGCTTCCTCGCGTCGGTCTCGCGCGACATCCCCTGGCACGTGACGGCGTTCCACCCCGACTACAGGATGACCGATCCCGACCGCACCGGCGTCGCGACGCTGTTGCGGGCTGCGGAGATCGGCCGCGAGGAAGGCCTGCACTTCGTCTATGCGGGCAACCTTCCCGGCGAGGTCGGGGAGTGGGAGGACACCCGCTGCCCGGGCTGCGGTGCGCGACTCGTCGAGCGGCGCGGCTTCCGCGTCGTCCGCGACCGCCTCGGCGAGATAGGCGCCTGCCCGGACTGCGCGCGCCCCATCCCGGGGTTCTGGAAGGTCCCGGCTCCGATCTAGCCGATCAGCGGCAGGACTTCGCGACGGCGTCCCGGCAGGCCTTCTGGAGGTCGAGCAGCCTCAACTCCTCTTCCGCTTGAGCCTTGGTCGCTCCGGGATCGGGAAGGATGTCGGTCCGAGCGATCGCCTGGAGCTGCGGGCACGCCTTCCTGGCCCCCGCCCCCAGCGATCCCAGGGAACGCGCGACCTCGATGCGGACGTCCGTGTTCTTGTCGTTGTAGAGCATCCACGTGAGCATCGAGACGCCGTCGGCTCCCGCCTTGGCCACGAGGTTGCGGACTCCGCGAATCCGCGTCGCAGGGTTGCCGTCCTTCGTGTCCCGCTCGATCTGCTCGAGCTGCGCCTGGAGCCGGGCCTGCGCCTGCCTCTCCTTCTCGAGGTCCGCCATGGCCTCCTCGCTCATGGTCGGCCCGGCCTTCTCGATGCGGTCGAGCAGCGCGTCGAGCTTGGGGTTGCCGGCGCCGGCCTTGTCGGCAGCCGTGAGCGCCTCGCGCGCCTCCTTGAACTGCCTGCTCGAGAGATACGCCCACGCCATGGTCTGGTTGCAGGCCCCCGTCAGCGCCGAGTCGATCTGGATCGCCTGCCGACAGGCCGCGATGGAGTCGGTGTACCGCTTCGCATTGAGATACACCCAGGCGAGGCCGAGCGCGGCCTGTGCGTTCTTGGGCTCGAGCTCCAGAGCCTTCTTGTAGGCGGCTATGGCGTCCTCGTTGCGAGGAGGCTCCATGCTCCGGTAGGCGAAGCCCAGGTTGGTGTAGCCGTCGGTCTTCTTGTAGCCCGGAGTCGCAACGACCTTCTTCAGCTCATCCGCCGCCTGGGCGTGCTGCCCGACCTGCGCGAGGGCGAGGCCGTAGTTCGAGCGGAGGTCCGCGTTGGCCGCGTCCGCCTGCACGGCCTTCGCGTACTCGCCGACGGCCTCCTTGACCTTGCCCGTGGAGTGGTACGCGCGGGCCAGGTAGGCGTGGGCGTTGGCCGAGCCCGGCAGGAGATGGACGGCCTTCTCGAGCGCTGCCACGGCGCCCTCGAAGTCGTTCTTGCGGAGCAACAGCTCGCCGAGCAGGAGCTGGGCCTCGCCGCTGTGGGGCGCGGCAGCCGCCAGCTTCCTGGCCTCGGCCAGCGCGCCGTCCAGGTCGCCCTTGCGGAACTGGGCGTTGATGAGCGCGCTGCGCCCCGGCGAGAAGTCCGGATCCGCCGCGAGCGCCGCCTGGTACGCCTTGGCCGCCTGGTCGAAGCGCCCGTCGCCTTCGAACAGCTTGCCGACGATGATCTGGATCTCGGGGCTCTTCGGGTTCTTGAAGGCTCCATCCTGCGCCTCGCCGATCGCCTCGTTCCACAGCTTCGGATCGGACGCGTGGATCGCCGCGCCGAGGATCGCGTGGGCCTCGGCGGAGCTGCCGTCCAGCTCGACGGCCTTGCGCGCCGCCGCGACCGCCTCCGCTCCCTTCCCCGCGGCGGTCAACGCCGCCGCCAGGGTCGCCTGAGCCCGCGCCGAGCGCGCGTCCAGCTCGATCGCCCTGCGACAGGCGGCGGCCGCGTCGTCGTTGCGGCCCAGCGCCAGCAGCGCGATGCCGCGAGCCTGATGCGCGTCGGCGCTCGCGCCGGCCGCCACGGCCTTGTCCGCGGTCTCGAGGGCCTTCGTCGGCTCGACGCGCGCCTGCACGCGGGCGAGGGCCGCCAGCGTGCCGGACGTCGCCGCGACCTGGACCGCCTGCTCGGCCCGGGCCAGCGCGGCCTTGGCGGGGCCGGTGCGGAGCATGTAGTCGGCGTGCAAGGCCATCGTGTCCGCCTTCGCCGCGCCGCTTCCCAGGTCGGCGCCCTTCGAGTAGGCGTCGCCGGCGGCGTCCAGCTTCCCGAGCAGCTCGAGAAGGCGCCCCTGGGCGCCGAAGGCCTCGGGCCCGGGATTCGAGTTGACGAGTTTCTGCATCGTCTTCTCGGCTTCCTCGGGCTTGCCCTTGACGATCTGCTCGTTGGCCTTCGTGAACGCCTCGTACACCTTGGGGTCCGCAGCCTGGCTCGAGTACGCAGCCAGGAGCGAGGCGACGGTCACGGCGAGTAATCTCTTCATCTAAGGTTCCGTTCCTGAGGGGTTGCGGAAAACAGGACGCGCATTATACCGCCTTGCCGGGAGCCGCCCTGTGGTAACCTCTCGGCTTCCTCATGGAGCCCCCGAGTACCTGCCAGTCGTGCCGGCGCGCCGCCTCCGAGGGGAGCTTGTCGTACCGCAAGGGCCAGGAGACGATTCACCACGCAACCTTCCTGCAGTGCGACGTATGCGAGCGATATGCCTGCGCCGACTGCCTCGAGGTCTACGACATCTTTTCGGGCTACGACTTCCTGTGCCACGAGTGCGCGCGCTCCTTCCCGCCCCCCCGCGGCGAACGGGGGCACTGAGGCCGTTCAGGCTGGTGGTCGGCGGAGCGCACACTGTGGACGAAATCGCCCACCGGATGGAAAAATTCGGACATCCAGCAACGTTGGCCCGCAGAGGGCAAGCCTACAACTCGTTGATCCAATTGTAGTTCACAATTATTGACAAAGTTGCTGGAAACCGGCACGGCCCTTGCTTCGTTCTTATCTTCAGAAAGGCCATGAACGCTTTCCTGATGGCTTATCCAACCTCAAACCGAACCCGCTGAACCAATCCTACCCCCCTCAACAGGGGACCATCCTCTCTCTCGGGGCGCCCGCAATGGCGCCCCGAAGTTTTTTGCCCCGAGGCGTGCAATCCGTCCACCGGGTAGGTCAGTGCGGCGGCTCGCTGCGGCGCTCGCCCGCTCACTTCCAGACCAGCCGGTTCTCGTAGATGTCGTTGCCCTGGGAGAGCATCTTGACGTCGAGGACCCACGACGACACGTCGTCCTCCCAGGCGCCCGTGACCGTAGCCACCAGGACGCGTTGCTTGGCCTGGACCTCCACTGGCGTCCATTCGACCGCGACCTTCGTCGCCTTTTCGTTGACGATCCGATTGACGCCAACGTTCTCGAGTTTGATGCTGCTCTTCTTCTTGGTGGAGAGGTTCCTGAGATAGATCTCGACCTTGTAGCTCTCGCCGGGCTTGATGTGGGCAGGCGTGCCGTCCAGCTCGGCGCGGCCGGGCACCTTCGCGGCCCGACGCACGTCCCTCTCCTCGACGTCGTCGAAGCCCGCCATGCTCTTCAACCTTCCCTCGGCGCCCTCGGACGACGCCAGGTCGGGAACGAAGGTCCGCGTCTGGCCGAGGAGGGTGGTCGTGACCAGAGCCTTCCCCTTCTTCGCGGCGGTATCGTTCGGGTCCAGCGCCAGCGCGTCGTCGAAGAGGGTGCGTGCGTCCTCGAGCTTGCCTGCAGCAAGCGCCGCCCGCGCTGCGGCGACGATGCCCCCTACGCGTGCAGCCCGCAGGTCCCCCGCCGTCGGGCTCGGCGGAGGGGTGGGCGGGGCCGGCGGCGTCGAGAGTGACTTCGGCGGTGAGGCGGGAGTCGCCGCCATGGTCGCGGCCGGGAGCGTCGTGGCGACCGGGAGGTCGATCGTCGGCGCGGGTGCGCTCGGGACTGCCGGTGTCGCGACGACGCCAGGCGGAGCCGAGGATGCAGGGGAGGGGATCGATCGAGGCTCCGCACTCGGCTGCGCGCGGCAGCCGCCGAGCGTCGCTGCTGCGGCCAACGATGCGGCCGCTCCGAGGATCCTGGCGCCCTCGGGAAGGACGCCGCTATTCACTGAGGAAACTCCGCCAGCCAGATGTCACCCTCGCGGCGGGCCTCGAGGTAGGCGATCCAGCGGCCGTCGCGGGTCACGCTGAAGGTGGTCCAGCTTCCCTCCTGGGGGAGGCTGCCCTGGGGCAGGATCTCCTTGCGACGACCCGACACGACATCCATGAGGACCAGCGCGCCGCGCTTGTTGAACAGGATGCGGCGGCTGTCCGGCAGCCAAGCCGCCGCCTCGCTCGAATCGTCCAGCTTGCGAACGGTCCGGGCCTCGATCGAGTAGAGGTAGAGGCCCCCAGGAAACGTCGCCTGCGGGCCGCCCAGCAGCGAGCGGCCGTCGGGTGACCACGACCACGTGTTGAAGTCGCTCCCGATGTCCCCCACGGGGAGTCTCTCGGCCGGCTCGCTGGGAGATGGCAAGGACGGATCGAAGAGAGCCACACCGCCGTCCGATCCTGCGGCGATACGCCGCCCGTCAGGAGACCAGGACGGCGCGAAAGCAGGCTTGCCGGCCGACACACGCCGGAGGCCGCTGCCATCGATCCGCATCGTCCACACCTGAGTTGTGCTTTCACGTTGCGAGAAGAATGCGATGCTCTGGCCGTCGGGCGACACGCTCAGCGCACGGTGCTGGTAGGAGGCGTCCGAAAGCTGGGAGTAGCCGGTGCCATCGGCGCGTACGATGCCGAGGCTCTCCCAGGGCAGGCTGCGCCTGGAGAACGCCAGCAGCGCCCCGTCGGGCGACCAGCGCAGTTCCTGGAGTGGCTGTCCTCGGAGCACTGGCACCGGCGGGCCAGCCAACACTTCGCCCTCCGGATCGAAGGCGACCTTCCAGGCATCGGCGCGCCAGTCCCGCGTACCGAATGCCAGCCGCCGGCCGTCTTTCGAGACGCTCAGGAGCCCGCTCCACTCGGCGGGGGTGGTCAG
>DASSJI010000166.1:0-15056 GCA_035691285.1 Vicinamibacteria bacterium
CCGGCCCGGGCGAGCCGCTTTGCGCTTTCCGAGAGCGTGACCTGGATCGAGGCGTGGTCGCCTTTGTCCCAGGCCGGCATGCAGCGCGCGAGGGCGATGCAGTCGAGCGTCACGTCCGGGTGCTCGTGGGGCCCCAGCTCGCGGAAGCCCTCCTGGCAGAAGGCCCGCAGGCAGAGCGAGGCGCCTTCGATGCTGTGGGCGAGGATGCCGAGATGTTTCATGCGCGTGGAATCGTGCGAAGGGCCTGATTATCTGTCACTCGGAGAGGCGGCTGAAGCGGACGGCGTTTCTCGAATTGGACCCAACACGGCAGGTCGATGAATAGCCTTGCGTGGACGATGAGCAGGAGTAAGAGCGGAACTTTCGGGTCGGTCTGCCAGTGCGTCGCTGATCGGCTCACGATCCGCGAAGTTGAAGCGTCGACCGTGGCGGGTGATTGCGTCGAGGATTATCCGGACGACGCTCGTGGACCGAGCTGTCTGATCCTCGGATGGGTGGGGGACGGCGCTCCAATCCATGCGCTCTGGGGCTTCGACGCCCCATCCCGACAAGCTATACTCATAACCGTCTATCGTCCTGATCCTCGACGGTGGAACGAAGACTTTCGCACGAGGAGAGCCCGCGATGTCGGCGAAGCTGAGTAGGTGCTTTCGCTGCGGATCCGCAGAGGTCCACGAGCGCGTTGTCGAGGAGTTGGTTCGCCAGGGACCCTATGTCGTGGCGTTGCGGCTGCCCGCCAACGTCTGCTCGAGGTGCGGCGAGCGATACTTCGAGCGCGACGGCGCGGCGACGATCGAGGATGTCCGGCGACGGCTCGAGCGCGGTGAGCTGGAAGGGTTCAGGGTCACGGGCGAGCTGCTCGAGCTGGTGGGCACGTCGCGGTAGGTTGAGGACCAGGCAGACAATGCTGCGGATTCGCTTCGTTGGCCGAATGGCGCCGACATCGACCCGGTCGTTCTCATCCTCGGCCGGAAGCCTGCAGCCCTCGAAGTCCAGTCGACTCGGTAGCTCGAGTCGCGACCTGGCTAACGCGAACGGCGCCGCCGGTCCCGGCCGAGGGCTTCGCCCCAGCGCGCCAGGAACGCCGTGATGAATTCCTGGTTGCGGTCGGGCTCGACGGCAACCGCAGCGAGCGCGAGGCCCACCGAGAGCGCGATGTGGTAGCCCTCCGAGCGCGAGGCCATGGCCCGCAGGTACGCCGGGTGCGCGGTGTTGACCCAGACCGTGGACTCGACGAGGCGGCCGAGCTCCGAGCGGTCGGGCTCGTCCTTGAAGTCGATGCTCAGGCCGTAGCGGCCCGGGCGGCGCGGTCCACGATCCGCGGCGGGAAGGGTCGATTCCGCCGGCGGCGGCTTGGGCTCGGCGACGGCGGCCACAGCCTCCGGATGCTCGCCCGCGGTCTCCGCTTGCGGCGCGGCCTCCATCGGGACGCGGGCCGGCGCGACGAGGCCGGCGCCGACGGCCTGCCCTGCTCCGGTCGGCAGGCGCCTCTGCCCGCCCGCGCGCCGTTCGACGAGCGCGGCGAGCACAGGGAAGTCGTCGGCGAGGTCGACGAGGACGGCTTCGATGTCGCGCTCGACCGGCCGCGCCGCCTTCCTCCGTGCGCTGTCCTCGCGGTCGCGCGACTCGCCCCACGCCGTGAGCTGTGCGCCCACGGCCTCCTGGATCGCCTTGCGATACGCGAGGTACGTCATGCCCCGCCGCCCCACGCGCACGAAATCGCCCTTGTTCAGCGTCAGGGCCTCCGCAAGGCGCGGCGCCTCGACCAGGCCGGCGACGAGGGCGGGCGCCGCGGCGGCCTGGCCGAGCCAGTCCCAGCCGCGCCGGATCACCTTGCCCAGCGTGCTGACCGCGACGCCCTGCCGCTCCTCGGGTAGTGGCAACGACGATCGCTCGAGGTAGCCGAGCGCCGACGGCTTGTGCTTGCGGGGGAGCTTCACGACGAGCGTCGCGCGGTCAGGGCCGTCCGGTGTGCGCTTTGGAAGGCTCTGGCCGTTCACGACGAAGACGACGCCGCGCGGGTAGTGCTCGGCAAGCACCGCATCGAACGCGTGGTCGAGGAGCGGCTCGAAATGCCGGCGCAGCGTCGCCTCGACGTAACCGGCGTCGAGCAGAGGCGAAAGCGCGTTGCGCAGGCGCAGGCCGACAGCGGTGCCGCGCTCTGGCACCCACTGCGGCGGCGCGGTCCATTGCCAGGGCGCGCGCTGCCGTGACGCCAGGCGCCAGCGGGTGGCCACGTGGACGTCGCCGCGGCGCGTTTCGGTCAGCACCTCCTCGGCCGCGAGCAGCCCCAGCTTGATGCCGACGCCGGCGAAGCCGATGCCCTCGCCGCGCGTCTTGCTGCTGGAGGCGACGTCGTGGTAGCGGGCCAGCTCGCGGCGGCTCATGCCGGAGCCGTCGTCGGCGACGACCAGGGTGCGTTCGGACGGGTCGAGCAGCACGCTGATCCGGGCCGCGCCGCAGTCGAGGGCGTTCGCGACGATCTCGCTGAGGATGGTCTCTTCCAGATCGCCCGGATAGGCGTCGCGCAGGTCCTCGAGGAGATGCTGGAGGTCGACGCGGGTCTGGCCCATCGCGCGCCTAGCGAGCCTCGGGGGCCGCGGCCCGGAGCAGGCGCGTCACCACGTCCCCGAGCCACGCGCGCAGCTCGGTGCCGCGGACGCCGGCGGGGAGCGCCGCTCCGCCCGTCAGGAAGAAGCCTCGCTCGTGCCGGAAGAAGGCGTCGAGGAGGTCGTTCTGGAGCGGCGTGAGCCTATCGCGCGAGGATGCCAAGCCGTTCCCAGCCCTGGATGAGGAACTCCCAAAACCGAAGCCGGCGCCCCAGGCGGTGGCGGACGGCTGGGAGCTCGCGGGCGACCTCCGCCGGAGTGACGAACTCCCAGACGTCGATGTCGCACGCTTCGCGCAGGAGCTTTCCCAGCAGGCGCCGGCGCTCGTAGAGGTCCGGGCCCGCGAGCCTCTTCTTCAGCTCGCCCACGGATACGTCCTCGTCCCACAGGAAGTAGGGACGGCGATCCTCCCGGCTCAGGTCCAGCGTCAGCGGACGCATGTCCTGCGCAGGATAGCACCCTAGCGCTGGCAGGACGGGCAGTAGTGCGACGAGCGCTGGCCGATCGCGACGCGGCGAATCGCCGTGCGGCAGCGGGGGCACGACTCGCCCCTGCGGCCGTACACGTGGCGCTCCTCCTGGTAGGCGCCCTCGCTGCCGTCCGGCTTGAGGTAGTCGTCGATGCTCGATCCGCCGGTGGCGATGGCGCGGCGCAGGACGCGCCGGACGGCCGTCGCGATGGCCTCGCATTCGGCCCGGGTCACGCGGCCGGCGCGACGCGTGGGCCGGACCGCCGCCAGGAAGAGGGCTTCGTCGGCGTAGATGTTGCCGACGCCGGCGAGGACGGCCTGGTCGAGCAGCAGCGTCTTGACCGGCACGCGGCGGCCGCGGCTGGCCGCGAACAGGTGTGCGGCGGTCGCGCCCAGCGCGTCCGGCCCCAGCTTGCCGACCCGCGGCGACGTCTCCCCCGCCGCCAGGAGCTGCACCTTGCCGAACTTGCGCTCATCGCGGAAGACGACTCCCGGCCGGCCGTCCTCGAAGGCGAAGCGGAGGTGGACGTGGCGGTCGGCCGCGATGGCCCCCTCGCGGAGGATCTCGCCCGTCATGCCGAGATGCAGGAGGAGGCGCTCGCCGCTGTCGAGGCCTGCGAGCATGTACTTGCCGACGCGGTCGAGGCGCACGAAGCGCCGCCCTCGGAGCCGGCGGCGCAGGACGGCGGGCGAGGTGAGGAAGAAGTAGCTGGGGCGCGTCGTCACGACGGCCGCGATCCGGCGTCCGACCAGCAGCCGGCGGAGCTGGCGTCGCGTGACCTCGACCTCCGGCAGCTCAGGCACGGGGGCGCAAGCGCACGTCGAGGCCGACCGGGGACATCGTGAAGGCGAAGTTCTCCCGGACCGCGGCGCTCGGGCCGACGCGCGCGACGTCGAAACTCCTGTACAGCGTGGCGAGCACGACCTTCATCTCCAGGAGGGCCAGGGTCCGGCCCGGACAGAGCCGAGGGCCCGAGCCGAACGGCATGTGGGCCGAGGGCTCGTGGGCGCCGCCGGGCGCTCCCAACCAGCGCTCCGGGCGGAACTCCTCGGGCGCCTCGAAGTTCGCGGCCTCGCGGACCGGCGGTCGCGCGAGGGCGGCGACCTTCGTCCCGGCCGGAACGACGACATCGCCGACGACGGTGTCCGCGTTGGCCTCGAGGACGAGGAAGGGCGCGACGGGGCGGAGGCGCATGGACTCGTTCGCGACGGCGCCGGCGTAAGCCAGCCGGTTGGCGGCGTCGAAGTCGTCGGGAACCAGGTTCGGGCCGAGGACCGAGTCCAGCTCACGTCGCAGCCCGGCGAGCGCCGCCGGGCTGTCGCAGACGTGGTGGACCGTCCAGGCGAGCGTGTACGCGGTCGTGTCCTCGCCCGCCAGGAGCATCGTCATCAGGTTCCCGAAGATGACGTCGTCGGAGAAGGGCTGGCCGGCATCGTCCCGGGCCGCGAGCATGGCCTCGAGGAAGTTCGCTGGCCGCTCCGCGGCCGAGGGATCGGCCGCGAGCCGGGCCCGCGCGCTGGCCACGAGTCCCCGCAGCCAGGTCCGCAGCTCGGCGAGCGCGCGGTCGAGGCGGCGGTCGGCGGGCAGGCGAATCCACCGCCACGTCGGCCAGACCGCGAAGATGCGGCGGTTGAAGGCGGGAAACACCAGCTCGAGGTGCCTCTGGATCACGTCGTCGCCCTGCTCGATCGTGTTCACGTCGTGGCCGAAGGTCAGGAGCGTCGTGACGTCGACGGTGAAGCGCTTGAGGTCGTCGAGGACGTCGATCCGGCCGCCGTTGCCGGCCGCGCTCGCCCATCGCTTCTGGAGCCGGCCGGCCACGGTCCGGAGCGTCGGATAGAAGCCGCGGAGGTGGCGGTGCGACAGGGCCTCCATCGAGAGCCGCCGCTGCGGCCGCCAGGCGGCGCCCTCGGCGGAGAAGACGCCGTCCACGCCCATCTCGGCGAAGACCTCCTGCACGTTCGAGGTCCGCCGGAAGGTCTCCGGCCGCGCGCGCAGGACCTGCGACGAAAGCTCGGGATCGGCCAGCGCGACGAACTGCCGCCGGCCCAGGCGGAACCTGTACATCCGCCCGTACTCGGCGGCCCAGCCTTCGAGGATCTCGTGCAGCCGGAGCAGGTCGAGCTGGAGCGAGTTGCCGACGATGGGCAGGCCCTTCGGCCCCGGGAGATCGCGCAGCGTGCGGAGGCTCGCCGGCCGGTCCGGCGTCTGCAGCGCCGGCGTCCCGACCTCGACGAAGACCTCTCCGTCCTTGTCGAAAGCGGCGTAGGTGGCCAGGCACTGCGGTCCGCCCTCGCGGCGTCCGTCCTTCAGGGCGAAGCGCCAGCGATGGTTGCGACAGACGAGGCTGTCTCCGTCCAGCTCGCCTTCCCCCAGGAGCGCTCCCTGGTGCGGGCAATGTCCCTGGAACGCGCGAAGGCCGTCCCCCGTCCGCACCAGGACGACGTCGAGGCCTGCGGCCGAGGCCGCGTGCGGACCGTCGCCTCGAAGCTCCTCGGAGCGCGCGACGCGCACGGCGGGCACGGGCGCGAGCATACACCGGGCGCGCGGAACACGCCGTGCTAGGCTCCGCGCCGTGAAGATCCTGCGCGACGAGCCGCAGCAGCTCCTCGTCGTCGAAGCGCCGGCGCTGGGGATCCCGCCGGCGGTCGGGATCGTACTCAAGGTGGTCGTCTTCGGCATCGCACTCGCTCCGCTCTTCTTCTTCAGCGGCTCGTTCTTCGCTCCGGAGCCGGAGCCGCTGCCGGTCATGGCGTTCGTCGCGGTCGCGACGCTGGCGTGGCTCTTCGTGCTGCTCTACTTCTATCGGTACGCGCGCAGGGCATGGCGGCTGCCCCGGCGCATCCGGGTGGATCGCTACGCGCGGGAGCTCGAGATCGAAGAGGAGGGCCTCCTCGACGGCAAGCGCTCCGAGGTCCTTCCCCTCGACCGCGTGCAGCGAGTCCGCGTCGCGACGACGCTGGCCCGGGGGGCCCTGTCGGAGGGCCGTACCCGCCGGCCGGGGATCAGGCTCGCGCTGGATCTCATCGACGCGCGCGCGCGCCCGGCGCGGCGCGAGCTCGACTTCGTCGTCGAGCACCTCGACAAGCGCGAGGAGGTGGCCGACTTCGCCTATCGGTTCGCCCGGGCGGCGGGCCTGCCGTACTCCCGCGTGCTGCGCAGCGACCCCCGGGAGTTGGAGATCGAGCTCGTGCGCGAGGCCGGACAGGAGACCGAGACCGTGCCGCTCCTCGACGGCCCGGCCAACTACGCGAAGGACCGCGTCGCGCCGCAGGCGACCCGCGCGGCGACCCAGGAGAAGATCGCGCCGTTCGCGCCGGCGGACTTCCGCGGGCTCGCCCGCGTCGCGGTGTGGCAGCCGCGGCAGGAGGTCCGCTTCCACAAGCCGCTGGGCTTCGCGGCGGTCGGCTGCCTGCCTTTCGTGGCCGCGCTCGCGGCGGGGCCCGTCGCGTTCGTGCTGGTGAGGCCCGAGGGCCCCGGCCTCGCGCCGCGCGTCGTCGCGTCGCTCATCGTCGGCACCTTCGGCCTCGTGATCGGCCTGGTCGCCCTGGGAGGCGTGCTCTCGGCGCTACCCCGGAGCGTGACACTCGACTGGACGGCCCACACGCTGACCGTCGGCGGACTCATGCGCCGCTCGGCGCGGCCGCTCTCCGACATCGACGAGCTGGAGCTGAAGTGCGTGCGGACCTACCACCGCGGCGGCAAGAACAGCGCCTCGTACAACTCCTACCGCTGCGACGTGATCGGCCACATGCGCGGAGGCTCGCAGGAGCAGGAGACCTCGGAGGTGCTCGTGGCCAGCGCGGAGTTCCGCGAGGACCCGGACTCGCCCTACCGGATGACGCTGCCCCTGGCGACGGAGCTGGCGGACGCGCTGGGCGTGAAGCGGCGGGTGACGGACTACGCGTGAGCTGGCGGATACGCGGCTACGCCAGTGCCCTCAGAGGCTTCCGAGGTCCTCGACGCGGCACCCCACGTCACCGCGCGTGAGCTCGGGATCCCCTGTCAACAGGACGGCGCCATGTGCCACCGCCGTGGCGATGGCGAAGGCATCCGCATAGGCCAACGAGTGCCGCGCCTTGATCCGAGCGGCCGCCAGGATCCGCTCGGGCGACGCAGGGTCCAGGATCAGGAACGGCCGCAGGCCCGCCAGGGCCTCATCGGCCTCATGGCTGCCCGCCTGACGATGGACCGTGTAGTAGACCTCACCGAAGTTGATCCAGCTCATGACTGGTCGCTCTCGCCGCAGGACCTGACGCACACGCCGCGCGGCCGACGAGCCGCCCTCGAGGAACCTCAGCACCGCCCAGGAGTCGAGGCAATGCCGACGAGGCGTCCCACCCTTCAGCGGCGCCTCTCCGCTCGACGATCGGCTTCCAGCGCCGCGGTGAGCTTGTGGCCGCGGAGTCGGCCCATCAGGGAGCCGGCGTCCCCGACGCGCTGAACGCGCAGCGCGCTCCCCTCCAGCACGAACGTGACCTCGTCGCCGGGCGCGATTCCGATCGCCTCACGGAGTGGCTTCGGGATC
Source organism: Vicinamibacteria bacterium (assembly GCA_035691285.1). Classification (GTDB taxonomy): domain Bacteria; phylum Acidobacteriota; class Vicinamibacteria; order Fen-336; family Fen-336; genus DATFEN01. Next base: position 7,608 of record DASSJI010000166.1, read on the forward strand.
ACGACCTGTCCCTTGGCGCCGACCCGATGAGTCATACCAAGAAGTATAACCTACACCGGGTGACGGACTACGCGTGAGGCGCGCTACGCCACGCCGCTCGCCGACAGGTCCCGCTGGTCCCACTCCTGGGCGCGGAAGGCCTTGACCTGTCCGGGGCGGATCCAGCGGAAGCCCCGGTTGATCCAAGCACCGCACTCCCACGGACACGGGCCGCTGAAGGCTCCGAAGCCGTGGAAGCTCTTCGTCCGGGGCCCCGCGGCCACGATGAGGCCGCCGCACTTCCCGCACGCCCAACGCCCGACCTCCTGGTCTGCCATCCCCACACCTCGCCGAGCCGACGCTATTGAACGTGCCAGGAGATCGTGTCGGCGATCACCTCGAGCAGCGCGAGTGTGACGACCTTGCGACCCCGCGCCTCCACGCGCGGGCGCGCGCCGGCCTGGAGCTGTTTCGCTCGGAGGAAGGCCACGGCCGCGAGGTGGAAGCGGTTGTGGAACGGGGAGTCCGCCGGCAGCGGGCTCGCCGCCGCAGCGACCACGTGCGCCCGCGCGCTCATCGGCGCGGCACCGCGGGCGCCTCGGGCTTGGAGGTGTCCGGCAGGAGCCAGCCGTGCTCCGGCGTCATCGGCGCGCGGTTCGGATCGTGCAGACCCAGGGACCTACGGATCGCGGACAGGATCCGCGTCAGCCAGCCAAACATGTGGGGTTGCCTCTAGGAAGGCCCGGCGCGGGAAGGCACTCTGGTCCCAGGACCGTTACGCAGGTCCGCGGCAGGAACGGCGCCTCGGACCTGGGGGCCCGCACGAGGTCGACGTCACATCATAGCACGGCCGCGCCGCGCCGCGCGGACCTACTCGTAGCGCAGCGCCTCGATGGGATCCTGGCGCGCGGCCTTCAGCGCCGGCCACATCCCGAAGGCGAGCCCCACGGCCGAGGACACGCCGAGGCCCAGGGCGACCGACCAGAACGGCGTCGCGGCCTGGAACTCGAACGCGAAGCGCGCGAACACCGCCGCGCCCAGGCCGAAGGCGGTCCCCAGCAGGCCGCCCACGGCGGTCAGGGTCACGGCTTCCACCAGGAACTGCACCGCGATGTCGCTGCGGCGGGCGCCCAGGGCCTTGCGCAGGCCGATCTCCCGTGTCCGCTGGGTGACGTTGACGAGCATGATGTTCATCACGCCCACGCCGCCCACTACCAACGCGATCCCGGCGATCACGATCATCGCGGCCGCCACGCCGCTCGTGATCTGCTGGAAGTTGCGGAGGTCCTGCTCGCTGGTGCGGATCGCGAAGTCGTTGGGCTGGTTGGGGCGCAGGCCGCGGCGCGCGCGCATGATCGCGGTCTCCTCCTCGATGAGCGCGCGGAAGTCCTCGGGCCGCCTCGGCACCGTCGCGATGTAGAAGCGGTGGCTCTCGCGCAGCTTCACCCAGGGATACAGCTCGTCGAAGGTCGTGAGCGGGATGCCGACGTAGTTGTTCAGGCTGCCGCCGCCGAGGAAGGTGCCCTTCGTCTCGAACACGCCCACCACGGTGAACGCCCGGCCGTCGATCGTGACCTGCTCCTCCAGGGGATCGCGGTGCGGGAAGATCGCGGTCACGATGTCCGGCCCCAGCACGACAACGCGCGAGGCGTGCTCGAGGTCGGCGTCGGTGAGGAAGCGCCCGTCGCGGACCAGGTGGTTGTTGGAAGGGGCGTAGTCGGGGTTCGTGCCGAGCAGGACGGGGTTGCTCGCCTCGCCGCGTCCCGCCCGCACTGAGACCCCCTCGAACACGTAGCGCTCGGTCGAGACGGCCGCGACCAGGGTCGAGAGCCGCTTGAGGGCTTTCGCGTCCTCGACGGTCAGGTCGCGCCGGTTGCGCTCCTCCTCGGGGATGTCGCCCGGGCCGAAGCGCTGCTCGTACTTCTGGAACTGGACGAGGTGGGCGCCGAACATCGTGAAGGTCTCGACGACCTGGTTGTTGAAGCCCACCACGAAGCTCACCATCATGATGACGGTCGCCACGCCCGCCATCACCCCGAGCAGTGTCAGGAAGCTGCGCAGCTTCTGGGTGCGCATCGCGAGGAGCGCGAAGGCCACGTTCTCGACCCAGGAGATGCGGACGCGCGGAGCCCTCACTCGGCCCTCAGCGAGTCCACCACGGCCAGGTTCGAGGCGCTCCGGGCGGGCAGGTAGCCGGCCGCGAGCCCGACGCCGACCGACAAGACGATGCCTAGCCCGACGATCCCCGGCGTCACCTGCGCCGGGAAGTTCAGCAGGCCGCGGACGCCGAAGGCCAGGGCCGCTCCGAGCACCACTCCGATCAGTCCTCCGGCGAGCGACAGCAGGGCCGATTCCACGAGGAACTGGCGTCGGATGTCGCGCTGGCGCGCGCCCAGGGCCCGGCGCACGCCGATCTCCTGCGTGCGCTCCACGACCGAGACCAGCATGATGTTCATGATGACGATGCCCCCGACGCCGAGGGAGACCGACGCGATCAGCGCCGACAGGATGAAGGCGGCGGCCGAGATCTGGCGCCAGAGCTCCTGGAGGCTCTCGGCGGTGATGACGCCGAAGGGGTCGGGCGCCTTGAAGCTCGTGTGCCGCAGGGCGCGGAGCAGGGCGCGGACCTCGTCGACGGAGGCGGCGACGCCTTCGACGCCTCCCCGCGCCTTGATGAGCAGGTTGATCGACTCGCGGGAGCCGAACTGGCGCCTGTAGGTCTGGAACGGGATGAACACCTTGCGGTCCCGCTCCTCGCCCAGGGTGCGGCCCTGCTTCTCGAGCAGGCCGATCACGCGGTAGGGCGCGCCGCCCAGCAGGATCTCCCGGCCGATCGGGTCCTGGAGCTGGAACAGCTCGTCGCGCACGTCGGAGCCGATGATCGTGACCGCCTGGGCCGTCTCGTCCTCCATCGGCGTGAAGTAGCGGCCCGCGATGATGTCGAGGCGGAGCATCGGGCCGAAGTTCGCCGTGGTGCCCTGGACCTGGACGTCGGCGAGGCGCCGATCGCGGCGCTTGACCGCCGTGGCGCCGACGATCTCCGCGGCCACGCCTTCGGCCTTCTTGAGCGTGCGCGAGGCGACGACGTAATCGTTCCAGTCGAAGTCGCGCCGCTTGACCGCGTCGAGGAACTCCTCGCGGCTCCGGATGATGCCGAACTTCTGGACGACGTAGACGTCGGGCGCGAGCTGGATCACCTTCTCCTGCACGAAGCCGTTCAGGCCCGCGATCACCGAGACGACGCCCACGAGGGTCGCGACGCCGATGATGATGCCGAGAAGCGTCAGGAAGCTTCGCAGCCGGTGGGCCCGGATGGCCCCCAGCGCCTCGGAGAACAGCTCCTCGATGACCATCTCAGTGGGGCGAGGGCGAGGCGTCCTTCTTGGGCTTCTCGAGCTTCACCGGGTCGCCGGGCTTCATCTCCCTGAGCGCCCGGAAGGGACCGCTGATCACGGTCTCCCCGCCCTGGAGCCCCTCGACCACCTGCAGGTTCAGCTCGCCCAAGAGCCCGGTCTTGATGCGCTGGAACCTCGCCTTGTTGCCCTCCATCAGGAAGACGCCCTCCTCGTCGCGGGCCTCCCCCGGCTTGGGCTGCTCGCCGGGCTTGCGCTCGATGTCGCGGACGACGAGGGCCTGGATCGGCACGACCACGGCCTGCCCGGCGAACCCCGTGAGGATGTCCGCCTGCACCGACAGGCCCGGCTTGATGCCCTCGGGCGGGTCCTTGATCTGGATCTTCACCTTGAACTTGATCGCCTCGTTGGGCTGGGCGTTCTGCTTGACGATCGGGCTCGAGCCCACCTCGGTCACGGCGCCGTGGAAGGTGCGGTTCGGATAGGCGTCGACGCGGACGAGCGCTTCCTGCCCCAGCTTGACCGACGGGACGGACGTCTCGTCCACCTCCATCTCGGTCTCGACGATCGACATGTCCGAGATCTGGAGCAGGACGGTGCCGGGCTGGTTGAGGACGCCCACCACCGCGACCTCGCCCTCCTCGACGCGCTTCGCGGTCACGATGCCGTCCATGGGCGAGCGCACCGTCGTCTTCGAGAGCTGGTCCTGGGCGCCGTCGAGGGTGGCGCGGGCCTGCTCCACCCGGCGCTCCGCAGCTTGGAGCGCGGCCTCGTTCGTGGCGAGCGCGGTCCTGGCGCGGTCGAGGTCGGCGAGCGGGATGATGAGGGCCTGGTGGTTGCGCTCGGCGCGCTCGAAGTCGGCGCGGGCCTGGGCGAGGTTCGCCCGCGCCGACTCCACCTCGCGCTGCAGCGCCTGGAGCGACGCCTCGCTGCTGCGGGCCGCGGCGCGAGGGTTGGCCGGGTCGATCTGGAGCAGGAACTGGCCCTTCTTGACCGGGTCGCCCTCCTTGACCGCCAGGTGGGTCACCTGACCCGCGATGGTCGCGGAGATGTCGACCTTCCGCTGGGCCTGGACCTTGCCGTTGGAGGTGACCTTGGCCTGGAGGTCCTCGCGTCCAACCTTGTGGATCTGGACCTCGTGGGGCTTCGGGCCGCGATGCGTCGCCGTCCAGCCGCCCGCCGCCACGACCACCACGGCCCCGGCGATCAACGCCTGCTTGCGAGTCACTTTCAATGGCCGGATTCTCCCAGCGGATTGTACGGCCCTGAGCCCCCGACGGTTCCAGGTTTGCGGCTACGTCCTCAGCTCCCGGAGGATCGCCTCCGCGCAGCGAGTGTAGGCCTGGGTGCGGACGTAGTTGGTCATCCGGTCCACCTGCAGGAAGCGCACTCCCCCGCTCAGGTCGGGCGCCGGACCTTCGATCCGGCCGCGACGGAACGCCTCGGCCTTGTCCGGCGCGTCGCGGCGGGCCGCCAGGACGCGAGCCACGAGCTCGCACTGGAGGTCGATGATCGGAAAGGCGCCGCCGTCGGTCTCGAAGAAACCGACGACGAACAGGTTCGGATGGCGCCTGTGGAAGACGTTCAGGAACAGGGACGCGGTGTCGCCCTCGCGGTGGACCTCGGCCGGGAGGATCGGCAGCGTCCGCCGATAGCCGGTCGCGAAGATCGCCACGTCCACGGCCTCGCGGCGGCCGTCCGCGAAGAAGACGCCGTCGCCGTCGAAGGCCTTGACGTCGGGGCGCACCGCGATGTCGCCGTGGCTCAGCGCGTGCAGGATCTGCGAGTTCAGGATGGGATGCGTCTGGAAGAGGTGATGGTCGGGGGCCGGGAGGCCGAGGCGCCTGACGTCACCGACCAGGATTCGCAGGATTGTCTCGAGGACCCTTCGCTCCAGCCAGTACGGAAGCTGCGGCCCCTTGTGGCCGAAGACGTCCGCCGGGACGCCGAACACGTGCTTCGGGATGACCCAGTAGCCGCGGCGCAGGCTCAGGAACGTGGCCGCCGCCCGAGTCGCGGCGTCCACGGCGATGTCGCAGCCCGAGTTCCCCGCGCCCACGACCAGGACGCGCCTGCCCTCGACCTGGGCCGCCGAGCGGTAGGCCGAAGCGTGATACGCCTCGCCGTCGAAACGGCCCGGGACGTCGGGCGTCCTGGGCGTCCATTGGAGCCCGGACGCGACCACGAGCCCGGCGTAGCGTCGCGCTTCGCCGCGCGCCAGCTCGACGATCCAGGCCTCGCCCTCCGGCCGGGCACGCGTGACCGGCGTGCCGAGCTCCGCGCGCCGCCGCAGATCGTGCTCGTCGGCGTAGGCGCGCAAGTAGGACAGGACCTGCCGGTGGCTCGGGTAGTCCGGGTAGTCCTCCGGCATCGGAAAGTCGCGGAAGCCCGAGAGTGTCCGCGAGGAGATGAAGTGGGCCGACTCGTACATCGGCGAGCCCGGGAAGCCGATGTCCCAGATGCCGCCCACGTCCGGGTTGCGCTCGATCAGGTCGAAGGCGAGCCCCTGATCCCGCAGCCAGCGCGCAGCGCAGAGGCCGCCGGGACCCGCTCCGACGATCGCGATCCGGTCGGTGCGGTCGATCACGGCGCGTGATTCTAGCCGGGAGTAACATCGGCTGAGCGTGAGCCGCAAAGCCCTCCTGATCGCAGCCTCGGTGCTGGCGGCGCTCCTGCTCGCGCTGCTGCTCCTCGCCTTTCTCGCGCTGCGCCGCGTCGACACGCCGGGCTTCCGCAAGGCGCTCCTGGAGCGGGCCAAGGCCACGCTGGGAGCCGAGGTACGCCTCCAGGAGATGGAGGTCTCGGTCCTCTCGGGGATCCGCGTGCGCGGAGTCGCCATCGCGAACCCCGCCCCGTTCAAGGGCGACATCGTCACCGCCGACGAGTTCGTGTTCCGGTATCGGCTTCTGCCCCTGCTCTACGGCCGCTTCGAGGTGAACCGGCTCTCCTTGCGCGCGCCCGTCGTCGCTCTCGCGATGGACGCCGCCGGCCGCTTCAACTACGAGCGCCTCGGCGCCCGCAGCGCGTCGGCCCCCACGTCGCGTCCCACCGCCCTGCCCCTCCGAGTCTCCATCTCGCGGCTCGCGATGGATTCCGGTCGGATCACGGTGACCGACGCCGCGCGGGCCAGCCTGCTCGCGATCGAGGGCCTCGACTTCGACAGCTCGTTCGACGTCGGGCCCGAGGGCGCCTCGGGCCGCGGCGAGGCGCGCATCGCCCGCCTGGGGCTGGCCTCGGGCGTCGCGGCGACCTCGCTGCGGGCGCCCCTCGAGATCGCGAAGGGCGCCGCCAGGGTGGCGCCCTTCACCGCCGACCTGGCCGGCGGCTCGGTCAAGGGCGCCCTCGTCGTGCGCTTCGCCGACGCCCGGATGGGGGCGGACCTCGAGCTCGACGGCGTCGAGGTCAAGCGGCTCGCGGAGGAGGCGAAGGCGAGCTCGGGCATCGTGGGCCGGCTGAAGGCCAAGGCCACGGTCGAGGGAACCGGCGGGGTCGAGACGCTCAAGGGAAAGGGCCACGCGGAGGTCCAGTCCTGCCGCGTCGAGCAGTCGAAGCTCTTCGCGCTCCTCGCCACCGCGCTCCGCCTCCCGGAGCTGCTGCATCCCGAGCTGTCGGAGTGCCGGGTCGAGTTCACGCTCGGAGGCGGCCGCGTGACGACGCCGATCGTGCGCATGATCGGCCCGGCCGTGCAGCTCGACGGAAAAGGAGCCCTCGCCCTCCGCAGCGGCGCGCTGGACTACGACATGAACCTCGCCCTAGCCACGGCCGTCGTCGAGCGAATCCCGGCCAAGGAGCTGCGCGCCGCCTTCAAGGAGCGCGGCGACGGCTTCGGCTCGCTGGCGTTCCGGGTGACGGGAACGACCGAGAGCCCGCAGACCGATCTCGTCACCCGGCTCGCGACGGCGGCCGCCGGCGAGGCCGCGAAGGGCAAGGTCCGGAAGCTGCTGGAAAAGCTCTTCTAGGCGATGTGGCGGCGGTGATTCGCTACGGCAGCACCTTGAGGCCGAACCTGCCCAAGTCGGCCCGCACTCTGGCCGCATAGGACTCGGTGTGCATCGGGTCCGTCTCGCTCTCGGAGCCGACCCCTCCGGGTTCGAAGTGCTGCGCCGTGACGATCCGA
>DASSJI010000167.1:0-4733 GCA_035691285.1 Vicinamibacteria bacterium
CACCTCGACCCGTCGCCCGCGGCCGGCCTGCAGGACCAGCTGGGCGAGGTCCCCGAGCGGGTCGTCCGCTACCCGCTGCGCGACGTCCGGGCCGGCGCGCACGTCACCTACGAGGTCGCGGCGAACTGGAAGGTGCTCGCGGAGAACTACAACGAGTGCTACCACTGCGGCCCCGTCCACCCCGAGCTGTGCGAGGTCGTGCCCGCCTTCCGCACCCGGGGCGGAGCCGGGCTCGACTGGGAGCACGGCGTCCCCCACCGGGACGGCGCGACCACCTTCACGTTCAGCGGGACGACGACGCGGGCGCCGTTCCCCGGCCTCGCCCACGAGGAGCGCGAACGCCACAAGGGCGAGCTCTTCTACCCCAACCTCTTCCTGAGCCTCTCCGCCGACCACGTGGCCGCCTTCATGCTCGAGCCCCTGGGGCCCGAGCGCACGCGCGTCGCCTGCGAGTTCCTGTTCCATCCCGAGGAGATGGCCCGCTCCGGCTTCGACCCTGACGACGCCGTGGCCTTCTGGGACCTCGTGAACCGCCAGGACTGGCTGATCTGCGAGGAGGTCCAGCGGGGCATGCGCTCGCGGGCGTGGCGGCACGGATACTACGCACCGATGGAGGATCCGAGCCTGGACGTGAGGCGCTACGTCGAGGAGCGCCTCAGCGGAGCCGCGTTCGACGAGCCGAGGTAGCCGGCGCTTCCTCGTCCGTCGCTCAGCCGGCCGTCACGGTCGCCTGGGCGTGCGCGACGATGCCCGCCAGCGCGGCGTCGACGTCCCTCGGCAGCGGGACCGGCTCGTGATCGCGCAGGATCCCCGCGGCGCGCTCCCGCGCCGCCTCGAGCTCGCTCTTCCCGCGGCGCAGCCAGGCGTCATGGGAGCCGCGCTGGCCGAGGCGCGGCTCGAAGTGCTCGCCCCGCCGCAGGAACTCCAGGGTGCGCCGCTGGCCCAGGAAGTTCCCGCCGCAGCCGACGGCCTCGACGAGCTCGAGCAGCACGTGATCGTCCCCGGTCTCGAAGCCGTCGGCGATGCGGCGCACGCCGCGGAACAGCTCGTCGTCGAGGACGAGCTGCTCGAGGCTCAGGGCCTGGTGCGAGTCCAGCAGGCCGAGGCCGTTCACGATGTCGGCGCCGGCCAGGGCCGCGACGAGGGCGCTGGCCATCTTCTCGGCGGCGGCCTGGGGGCCCGGGGCCTTTGCGTCCGTCACGACGCCCTGGGCCATCGCCGGCACGCCGTAGTGGTGGGCCATCTCGGTGAGGGCGAGGTTCAGGAGAGGCAGCTCGGGGGCGCCTGCCGCGTACAGGCCCGTCCGCATGTCGAGCACGGTCGATCCGATCCCGAAGATCATGGGGCAGCCGGGCTGGGCGAGCTGGTAGAGCACGACCCCGCCCAGGAACTCGGCGACCGTCTGCACCACCGTCCCCATCAGGGTCACGGGCGCGGTGCCTCCGGCCAGCGGCATCGGGAGGAAACAGATCGGCACGTAGTGGCGCGCCATCTCGAGGCACGCCGCCGTCATCTTCGCCTCGTGCTGCAGCGGAGAGACGGGGCACACGGTCAACGAGAAGATCGGCCGCTCGCGGTGCCGGCGGCGATCGCCGAGCAGCGCGTCCAGCATCTCCAGCAGGTAGGGGACGTGCGCCGGCGTCTTCACCTCGTGCTGGACGTGCCGCGTGGTGTGTCGGAAGCCGGCGGCGGCCTCGGCGAGCGTGCGGCCCTGCGGCGCCACGTCGCCCGCGACCACCGGCGCCCAGTACACATCCACCGACTCGAGGCCGTCCGAGAGCCGGGTCACCTCCACCAGGTCCTGGAGCGTGGCGCTACGCCGCGTGCCGGCTGGCCCGTCCATGACGAAGGTGGCCTGGCCGTCGAGGCAGGCGTGGACCCTGCCGTGACCGAGGGTCACATCGCGGCCGGGCTGGCGTGCGGCGAGCAGCACGGTGCGCGGCACGAGGGCGAGGCAGCGCTCGACGAGGTCGGGCGCAAGGCGAGCGATGCGCGTGACGGGGTCCAGCCGCTGTCCGGCGTCGAGGACGAGCTTCTCGGCCAGGGGCGCTGCGAGACGCACGCCCACGCGCTCGAGGATCGCGAGCGCCCCCGCGTGGACCCGGTGGACCGCGTCGGCGTCGAGGAGCTGGAGGCGGGGCCGCATCCGCTCACCCTCCTTGCGAGGCCCAGCATACCGCAGCGGCGGCGAGCGCGTGACCGTCGTGACTGCAGGTCAGGCCTGTGCAGCGGACGGGTACTGCCTTAAGCTTCCCTCGTGGCCGCCACGCCCGATGTCATCGTCGTCGGCGCAGGCCACAACGGCCTCGTGGCGGCGGGCTACCTCGCCCGCGCAGGCCTCGACGTGCACGTCGTGGAGCGCCGCGGAGTCGTGGGCGGGGCCTGCGTCAGCGAGGCGCTGTGGCCCGGCTACAAGGTCTCCACGACGTCCTACGTGACGACGCTGTTCGACGCACGCATCGTGCGGGACTTCGAGCTGGCTCGTCACGGCTATCGCGTCTACCGGCAGGATCCCGCGTTCTTCCAGCCGTTCCCCGACGGTCGTTCGCTGCTGCTGCGCGGCGAGGAGGGCCCCGACCGCGAGGAGTTCCGCAAGTTCTCGGCCCGCGACGCCGAGCGCCCTCCCGAGTTCCACGACGCCCTCGGCCGGCTGGCGGCGCTGGCGCGGGCCATCGCCGAGTCCGTGCCGCCGCTCGTTCCCTCCTGGCGGCCGCGCGACCTGCTCGCGGCGCTGCGCCTCGGCCGTCGCGCGCTCGCGCTCTCCCCGGGGGACCTCGGGCGCTTCGTCGAGATCGCCACCGCGGGGATCCTCGACTTCATCGAACCGTGGTTCGAGTCGGAGCAGGTGCGGGCCTTCTACTGCTCCCAGGCCGTGATCGGCGCCTACGGAGGAGTGCACACTCCAGGCACGGCCGCCCTGCTGCTCCACGACTTCCTGGGCGGGATCGACGGCGCCCAGGGCGTCTGGGGAGTCGTGCGCGGGGGGATGGGCGGGCTCAGCGAGGCGCTGGCCTCCGCCGCCCGCGAGCACGGCGTGACGATCCGGACGCGGGCGGCCGTCGAGCGGATCCTGGTGGAGGGCGGCCGCGCCTGCGGGGTCGTCCTCGAAGGCGGCGAGGAGCTCCGCGCACGGGCGGTCGTGTCGAACGCGGATCCGCGCCGCACCTTCCTCGGGCTCACGCCCCGGGAAGCCCTCCCGCCGGAGTTCGTGCACGCCATGGAGGGGTACAGGAGCCGCGGCGCCGCCTTCAAGGTCCACCTCGCGCTCGGCGAGCTGCCGAACTTCCGCGCCATGGCGACCGGGCCGGACGGGGCGCCCGGCCCGCAGCACCGCGGCCTGATCGTGCTCTGCCCCAGCGCCGGATACATCGAACGAGCCTGGGACGAGGCCAAGCACGGCGACATCTCCGGCGAGCCGATGGTCGAGGCGTGCCTGCACAGCGTGCTCGACGAGACCGCCGCGCCGCCCGGGAAGCACGTGATGAGCTGCTTCGTCCAATACGGCGCCCTGCGCCTTCGCGAGGGCGCGTGGGCGGATCGCAAGCGCGAGGCGGCGGAGCGCGTGATCCGGGTCCTCGCGCAGTACGCGCCCAACGTGCCGGACGCCGTCGAGGCGTGGCACGTCTACTCGCCCGAGGACCTCGAGACGGAGTTCGGGCTGACCGGCGGGAACATCTACCACGGCGAGATGACGCCAGGGCAGCTCTTCTGCTTCCGACCTGTCGCCGGCTACGCGAGCTACCGGACGCCCCTCGCCGCGCTCTACCTGTGCGGCGCAGGCGCCCACCCGGGCGGCGGCGTCTGGGGCGTGGCGGGACGCAACGCCGCTCGAGAGATCCTGCGCGATCTCGGCGGGCGCACGGCCGCCTCGTCCCCCGGCGCCAGCTAGGGAGCCTTGTAGACCTCGCCTCCCTTCATCACGAAGGCGACGCTCTCGAACGCCTTCACGTCGGCGAGGCCGTCTCCCTCGACCGCCACCAGGTCCGCGTACTTCCCCGGCCCGATCGAGCCGACGCGGTCCTCCCAGCCGATGTTCCGGGCCGCCTCGAGCGTCGCCGACTGCAGCGCCTGCAGCGGCGTCATGCCGTAGCGCACCATGTACGCGAGCTGCCGCGCGTTCCAGCCGTGCGGGTAGATCCCGGAGTCGGTCCCGAAGGCGATCTTCACGCCCAGCGCCACGGCCTTGCGGAAGGCCTGGCGCTGGACCTCGGTCGTGTCGTCGTTCTTCTTCAGGATGTCCGCCGGCCAGCCGAGGCGGCGGCCCTCGCTGGCCGTGTAGTCGCCGTTGTAGATGTCGGGCACCCAGTAGGTGCCCTTCTCCTTCATGAGGCGCAGCGCCGCGTCGTCGGCCAGCGAGCCGTGCTCGATCGACCGGACTCCGGCCCGGATCGCGTTCTGGATGCCCTCGCTGCCGTGGGCGTGGGCGGTCACCCTCGCGCCGTACTTCGCCGCCTCCTCCACCGCCGCGCGCATCTCGGCCTCGCTGAACTCCGGAACCCCCGGCCGGGTCCCGTGGGTGAACACCGCGCCGGTCGCCATGATCTTGATGAAGTCGGCGCCGCCGTTCAGGAGCTCCCGCACGCGCCTGCGGACCTCGTCGGCGGAGTTGGCGACGCCCGCGCGGAACTCCGGCGGCAGGACCACGTCCGGAGCGATGCCCGTGATGTCGCCGGAGCCGCTCGAGGTCGTCACGTAGGTGCCCGCAACGGCCATGCGCGGGCCGGGCACGATGC
>DASSJI010000168.1:0-2146 GCA_035691285.1 Vicinamibacteria bacterium
GTCGCGAGCGCCCTTCAGGAGGCGGCTCTACTCACGGGAGTTCGGGCGAGTCAAGGAGCGGCCGCGATGCCTAAGAACGGGAAGGCTTCTGCGTGCGAATAGGCCCCAGGTCCGCGGCGTCACAGGCATGTCGACGAGGAACTTCCGACGAGCTCTACAGTCTCGTCTTCGGTCAGGCTCGCGGGTAGCGGAGGGCTTCGTCGATGTCTTCCGGCTCGAGGTAAGGGCACGCGGCCAGGATCTCGGCAGGCGTCTGACGCGCGGCGAGCAGACCCAGCACCCTGGAAACCGGAAACCGCAGGTCACGAATGCAGGGCTTGCGATCGCCGGCCGGCCCTGACCTCGACAACCCTCTGTATGCCAGCAACTTCGGGCTGGTTGTCGCCGAACGGACAGCCCAGAAAGTGTGACGCGGATCATTGACTTTCGGGGCCGTCGGATCAATAAGGTCTGAGCTTCTTCCCTCCTGGGGGTCCCGATGCGGGCTGCGCCACTTTCCCTGTTTGTAGGGCTTCTCTGTCTCGGGGCCGGGGCAGCGACGGCCCAGGAGCGGCCGCCCCTCACCGAACGCGCTCTCGCCCAGATCCGCGCCCTCGACGAAGAGAAGCAGGCACGGACCCCTGCGCAGCGCAAGATCGAGTCGCGGCTGCTCTTCGCGCTCTACAAGCAGCGCGGCGATGCGCGCCTGGCCGCGCTGCCGGACCTCCGGACGCTCAGGCCCGACGCCGACGGACGGATCCTCGTGGACATCGACGTCCAGTCGCCCGGGGGCGTCAAGCGGGTCCTGGCCGCGCTCGGCAAGCTGGGCGCCCAGCTCGTGTCGCACTCGCTCCGGCTCCGAACGGCGCGGGCTCGCGTCCCGCTGAGCGAGCTCGAAGCCCTGGCCGACATGAAGGAAGTTCGGCGCGTCCAGGCCGCGCGCCAGCCGCTGCTCCACAAGGTCGACACCTCGGAGGGCGACGTCGCGCATCGGGCCGCCGAGGCCAGGGCATTCTTCGGCGTCGACGGCACGGGCCAGAAGGTCTGCGTGCTCTCCGACGGCGTGGACTCCCTCGCCTCGATCCAGGCCTCGGGCGACCTGCCCGCGGTCGACGTCCTGCCGGGCCAGGCGGGCAGCGGCGACGAGGGCACGGCGATGCTCGAGATCGTCCACGACCTCGCCCCGGGGGCGAGCCTCGGCTTCGCGACCGCCTTCTCCAGCGCCGCGCAGTTCGCCCAGAACATCCTCGACCTGCGGGCCGACGGCTGCGACATCCTGGTCGACGACGTGCTCTACCTCGACGAGTCGCCGTTCCAGGACAACGCGATCGCGGCCGCGGTGAACAGCGTGACCGCCTCGGGCGCGCTGTACTTCTCCTCGGCCGGAAACGAAGGGAACAAGAACGACGGCACCTCGGGCACCTGGGAGGGGAACTTCAACGGTAACGGCTCGATTCCCGGCGTGCCGGGGACGGCCCACAACTTCGGCGACGGCGGCCGGTCGATCCTCGTCTACGCGGACTCGGTCACCAACACCCTCCACTGGACCGATCCCTTCGGCGCCTCGGGCAACGACTACGACCTGTACATCATGGACTTCGGGCTCGACATCGTTTGGGACGCCAGCACCAACATCCAGGACGGCAACGACGATCCGTTCGAGATCACGGCCACGGGGGCGTTCCTCCTCGAGCAGCTCGTCGTGGTGAAGAAGACCGGCGCCGCCGACCGCATGATCAACCTGTTCGCGCCGCGCGGCATGCTGGATCCGACCCTCGCCACGAAGGGCGCGACGCGGGGCCACAGCGCCGCGGCGGACGCCTTCAGCGTGGCGGCGGTCGAAGCGGCCAGCGCGGGCGGGGCGGGCGGCGAGTTCTCCGGCTCCGAGTCGGTCGAGTTCTTCTCGAGCGACGGGCCGCGGCGCATCTTCTTCGACAGCGACGGCGCGTTGCTGCCTGGGGCCCCGGCCAGCAACTTCTCCGCCTCGGGCGGCGTCGTCCGCCAGAAGCCCGACCTGGCCGCCGCCGACGGCGTCTCTACGGCCACGCCCGGCTTCAACCCGTTCTACGGGACGTCGGCCGCGGCTCCCCACGCGGCGGCCATCGCGGCCCTCGTGAGGCAGGCCTTCCCGGCCTTCACGCCCGCGCAGGTCCGCGCCGCGCTGCTG
>DASSJI010000169.1:0-8233 GCA_035691285.1 Vicinamibacteria bacterium
GGACGTGGGATCGATCGTTTCGAGGCCGGCGCGGATGTTGTCGATGAAGTACACCGGTTCGTCCACGAACCCGAGGTCGTAGAGCACCGGCTGCGCCTGGGTGTGGTCCTCGAGCACGCGGGGCAGGCTGCGGTGGACGTATCGTACGCCGAGGCTCAGGGCCGGCGCTGCCTCGAACTCGAACCCCGCAAGCAGCTCGTCGTGGTACGTGGATCGTGAGCCGTTTGCGAACTGCGCAGGCTCGCCGCTGAGGAAAGTGCGGACGACGTCGCGCACGGGCCGGGTCAGCTCCGCGTCGAAATAGTCCGCCGATACGACCGACTGTGCGCCCATGGCGCGGACCGCGAGGTCGTTGGGGATCTTGGCGTAGTAGCGTCCCCAGCTTGCGTAGAGCCTGGACCGGCCCGTGCCGGTGATGTCGAAGGCGGCGCCCAGGCGAGGACCCCAGTTGTTCGTCCAGGTGTACTCGCAGCCGATCTCGTTGCCCGGGGTGCCGTCGCCTGCTCCGACGAACGACTCGTCCGAGTAGCACAGCGGCAGGCCCCCTGCCATCTTCTGGCGCTCCCACCGGATCCCGGGCCGCAGCGTCAGCCGCGAGCCGATGCGCCAGGTGTCCTGGGCGAACCAGCTCAGGTATTTCTGGGTCGAGACCGGTGGATCGCCTCTGGAGCCTCGCGCGGTGTAGATCCGGCCATATACAGGATTGGGAATGACGAACACGACCACGCCCGTGTAGCTCGGGACGCCGTCCGGAAAGGTCTGGCTGGGTCCAGTCCTTTTCTCGATTCCCGTGTACTCGATGTCCTCGATCTGGATCCCGTAGCGCAGCTCGTGGGCCCCGCCGCCCAGGAAGTGAGTGGACTTCAGCGCGAGCTGCGCGTTGCGTCCCTCGCTGCCTGCCTCGTGCCTGCCGAGACCGCCCGAGAGAACGGGCGGAATGACGCTGCGGTCGACCACGCTCCACTCGTCGACCGTGGGCGCCTCGTCGTGCTTCGTGCTGGCATGGGCCGCGGTGATCTCGAGCCACCACCTCGAGCCCAGCACGCCGTTGTAACGCAGGGCCTGGTTGTGTCCGCCGTAGCTCCGAAGCTCGCTGAACCTGCTCGTGTCCTGGGCGCGCAAGGCATCGGGGCGCTGCGGGCCGGCCTCGCCGTGAGACGGGTCTCCGAAAGCGGTCAGGTCGAGACGGTGTCGGTCGTCGATCTGCCATGTGAGCTTGCCCGCATAGGAGAGGCTCCGCCGCTTGCGGTCCACGTTGCCCAGGCTTCGCAGCGGGAAGCCCTCGGGAGCGACGAGGGTACGCGTCTCGAACTGCGGGTTGAAAGCGCCGAAGAGGAAGAGCCGGTCCTTCAGCAGCGGCCCGCCCACGCTGATCCCAACGTCCAGCTCCTGGCTGCCGGTGGTGTTGACCTGCCCGTTCCTGGTCTGCTGCTGCCTCCAGCCGCCATCCAGCCCGGACGGGCGCAAGTAACCGAACAGGCTGCCGTGGAGCGCGTTGCTGCCGCTGCGCGTGATGACGTTGACGACGCCTCCGGTCGCCTGACCGTACTCCGCCTCGAAGCCCGCGGTCTTGACCTGGGTCTCGTGGATGAAGTCGCTCGTGACCCCCGTGCCCAGCGAGCCGAACGTCTGGTTGTAGACGCCGATCCCGCCGTAACCCACGTTCGTGATGTTCACGCCGTCCACGACGTAGTGGTTGTCGAGGCCGCTGGCGCCGGCGATCGACGGGTTGGCGTCGCCGGCGCCGCTGGAGCTGCTGACGCCGGGCACCATGTAGAGCGTCGCCGTCAGGCGGCGGCCGACCGGCAGCCGCAGCAGCTCGTCGCTGTCGAGGACCCCGCCGGCCGTGGTCGATCGCGTGTCCACGACCGGCGCCGTGGCCGTCACGTCGACGAGCTCTTGATACTCGCCCGCGCTGAGCGTGTAGTCCAGCTCCACGCGCTGGCCCAGTCGGACCCGAACGTCGCGGTGTTCGAGCGGCTTGAAGCCCGGACGCTCCACGCGCAGGGTGTACAGCCCCGGCGTCAGGTAGGGGACCAGGAAGTAGCCGTCAGGGTCGGTGGCGAGCGACCTAGCGCCTTGACCGGAGGTGAGGGTCACGCTCGCCCCGGCCACCACCGCCCCCTGGGGATCCGTGACCCGGCCCGCAATGGACCCCGTCGTCGTCTCCTGGGCGAGGGACACGGAGGCGACCGCGAGCCATAGGACCGCGAAAGCCGCAACCTTATTGAGCGTGGGTCAACGATACCATTATTCGTCGTGCGTCCTCGATCTCAGCGTCGAGGTGGTCCGCTCGCCAATCCCCGCAGGCTCGGGTACAGTCGCCCTGGGGGTGTCGAATGGCATCGCGCGCCGTGATCGAGACGAGGTTCGGGGAGATCGAGCTGGAGTTCCTGGCCGACAAGGCGCCGGGCCACGTGAAGAACTTCCAGGATCTCGCCAAGAAGGGCTTCTACGACGGGACGACGTTCCATCGGGTGATCCCGGGCTTCATGATCCAGGGGGGCGACCCGAACACCCGCGACCCCAAGGGGCCGCGCTCCAACCACGGCACGGGCGGCCCCGGCTACACGATCAAGGCCGAGTTCAACGACACCGCCCACAAGCGCGGCGTGCTCTCGATGGCGCGCGCGGGCCAACCCGACAGCGCGGGCTGCCAGTTCTTCATCTGCGTCGCGGATTCGCTGTTCCTGGACAAGCAGTACACGGCCTTCGGCCGCGTGACCCGGGGCATCGAGGTCGCGGACCAGATCGTGGGCTCGCCGCGCGACGGCCGCGACAACCCGAACGAGCGCATCGAGATGAAGGTGCGCCTCGTCGAGTAGCGGCGCGCGTTGAAGGAGGAGATCGAGGTCAAGCTCCGCGCCGCCTCGCCTCAGGCGGCCCGCGCGACCCTCGATCGCCTCGGGGCCGTCCTCGATCACCCTCGCGTCTTCGAGGACAACGTCCTCTACGACGACCGGGCAGGATCTTTGCGCGCCGCGGGATGCGTGCTGCGCCTGCGGGAGGTCGGCGGCGAAGCGCTCCTCACTTTCAAGGGCCCGAAGCGGGTGCTGGAAGGGGTGAAGGCCCGGGACGAGCACGAGACCCGCGTGGCCTCCGGCGACGAGATGCGGGCGATCCTCGCGGCGGCGGGGTATCGGCCCGTCTTCCGCTACCAGAAGTACCGCGAGACCTGGAGCTACCGTGGCGTCGAGGTGGTCGTGGACGAGACGCCGATCGGGACGTTCCTCGAGCTCGAGGGAGAGCTCGCCGCGATCCACGAGGTGGCGTCCGCGCTCGGGTACACCCCCAACGAGTACGTGAGCGACTCCTATGCCGCCCTGTTCCTGGCCGGCGGGCGGACGGGAGACATGGTCTTCGGGTGAAGGCCATGGTCCTGGCCGCTGGCCTCGGCCTGCGCATGCGGCCGCTCACCGAGCGCAGGGCCAAGGCGGCGCTGCCGGTCCTCGGCCGTCCCCTCATCGCCCACACGCTCGAGCGGCTGGCGCGCGCGGGCGTCACGGACGTCGTCGTCAACCTGCACCACCGGCCGGCCAGCGTGCGACGCGCCGTGGGCGACGGACGCCGCTTCGGCCTGCGCGTGCGCTACTCGTTCGAGCGGAGGATCCTGGGCACGGCCGGCGGACCTCGCAAGGCGCGCCGGCTCCTGGGGGACGGGCCGGTGCTGCTCGTCAACGGCGACGTGCTCTTCGACTTCGACCTGCGCGCGCTGGTCGAGCGCCATCGCCGCGGCGGCGGCCTGGCGACGCTGGCGCTCAAGGCCAACCCCGACCCGCGTGCCTACGGGCCGGTCGTGACCGATTCGCGAGGCCGTGTCCTGTCCCTGGCCGGGCGGCCGCGGCCAGCCCGCGGCCGCGTGTCGCTGTTCACGGGCGTTCACGTCCTCGAGCCGGTCCTGCTCGGTCGCCTGCGTCCCGGCGCCTCGGACAGCGTGCGCGACCTCTACGCGCCCCTCGTCGCCGAGGGGTCGGCGCTGCTCGGGGTGCGCGTGAAGGGCGCGTGGTACGATCTCGGCGGCCCGGCGCAATACCTTGCCGCGCACCGCCTCCTGCTTCGGCGCACGCGCCAGGGGCGGGTCGTGGACCCGAGCGCGGCGGTCGCCGCAGGCGCCCGAGTCACGGCGTCGGTCGTGGGCGCCGGGGCGCGGATCGGCGCTGGCGCGACGGTCGCGGGCAGCGTGCTCTGGGAGCGGGTCGCGGTCGGCGCCGAAGCGACCGTGCGCGGCTCGATCGTGGCCGACGGAGCGCGCGTTCGCCCGGGCGAGAGGATCGAGGGACAGGTGGTGACGAGGCACGGAAGGAGGCCGCTCTGAGCGCCGTGGACGCGGCGGTCGACCCGCGCGTCGAGGCCTTCCTCGCGGAGCGGCGCCTCGCGCCGGAGATCGTCCCCCTTTCGGGGGACGCCTCGACGCGACGCTACCTGCGGCTCCGCGAGGGCAGCGAGACCTCGGTCCTGGCCCTCTACCCCGAGCCGTTCCAGTCGGGAGCGAGCCCCTTCGTGGTCGTGCGCCACCTGCTCGCGGGCTACGGCCTCCCGGTGCCGGCGATCCGCGAAGAGGACGGCCCCCGCGGCATCGTCCTGCTCGAGGACCTGGGCGACCAGACCCTGCAGCAGGCGCTCGGGGCCGTGGGCCCCGGGGAGCGCGTCGAGCTCTACCGCGACGCCGCCTCGGCCGTGGCGCGTCTCCAGCTCGAGGCGGCCCGCGGCCCGCAGCGGGCCGTCTGCTTCCAGGTCGCATTCGACATCGAGAAGCTTGCGTGGGAGCTGCACTACTTCGTGAAGCACTTCGTCGAGGGTCTCCGCGGTCGCGAGCTGTCCGTCGAGGACCGAGCGACGCTGTCGGAGGCGATCCACCGCCTGAGCGAGGAGATCGCCTCGTGGCCGCGGGTGCTCTGCCATCGCGACTTCCACAGCCGCAACCTGATGCTCCACTCGGACGCGCTCTTCTGGATCGACTTCCAGGACGCCCGCATGGGGCCGTCGACCTACGACCTGGTCTCGCTGCTTCGCGATTCCTACGTCGAGCTGCCCGACGAGTTCGCGGCGGAGCGCGGCGAGGAGTTCCGCCGGCAGGCCCTGCCCGGCGAGGCGCGCGAGACCTTCGCCCGTCGCTTCGACCTGATGTCGGTGCAGCGCAACCTGAAGGCGCTGGGCACTTTCGGCTTCATGAAGAGCGTGCGCGGCAACGACGTCTACCTTCCGTACATCCCGCGGACATTGGCGCACGCCCGGCGCAACCTCGCCCGCTACCCGGAGCTGTCCGCGCTCCGTCGCGTGCTCGCGCGCCATGTCGAGGAGCTGAGCTAGAGGCATGCAGGTGGTTCGCATCGCGGAATTCAAGGGGCATGTCGGCGCGGAGGTCGGCGTGCGCGGGTGGCTCCACAACAAGCGCTCGAGCGGGAAGCTGCAGTTCCTCATCGTCCGCGACGGCAGCGGCTTCGCGCAGGCGGTGATGGCCAAGGCGGCGGTGCCCCCCGAGGCCTGGGACGCC
The DNA here is from genome assembly GCA_035691285.1 of Vicinamibacteria bacterium. Taxonomy (GTDB): domain Bacteria; phylum Acidobacteriota; class Vicinamibacteria; order Fen-336; family Fen-336; genus DATFEN01. The sequence continues at coordinate 5,495 of DASSJI010000169.1, forward strand.
GCCGAGCGGGCCGGCCAGGAGTCCTCCCTGGAGGTGACGGGGAAGGTGCGCGAGGACAAGCGCGCGCCCGGCGGGTACGAGCTCGACGTGTCCGCGCTCGAGGTCTTCCAGTCGGTCCACGACTACCCGATCACCCCGAAGGACCACGGCACCGCGTTCCTCATGGAGCACCGCCACCTCTGGCTCCGCTCGCAGAAGCAGCACGCGGTGGCGCGCATCCGCCACACCGTCGTCAAGGCGGTGCGCGACCATCTCGACGGCCAGGGCTTCCTGCTGGCCGACACGCCGATCTTCACGCCCAGCGCGTGCGAGGGCACGACGACGCTCTTCGGCGTGCCGTACTTCGACGAGGGCACCGCTTACCTGACCCAGAGCGGCCAGCTCTACAACGAGGCGACGGCCGCGGCCTACGGGCGCGTCTACTGCTTCGGCCCCACCTTCCGCGCCGAGCGCTCGAAGACGCGGCGGCATCTGACCGAGTTCTGGATGGTCGAGCCCGAGATGGCCTTCGCCCATCTCGAGGACGCGATCCAGGTCGCCGAGGGCCTCGTCTGCGCCGTGGTTGCCCGCGCCCTGGAAGACCGGCGCGAGGAGCTGAAGGTCCTCGAGCGCGACACGGCGAAGCTCGAGAACGTGAGGGCGCCGTTTCCGCGCCTCCACTACGACGACGCGATGGAGCTCCTGAAGCAGAAGGGCTCGGAGACTCGCTACGGCTCCGACTTCGGCGGCGGCGACGAGACGCTGATCGCCGAAGCCTACGACCGCCCCGTCGTGGTGCACCGCTTCCCGGCCGCCATCAAGGCCTTCTACATGGCCACGGATCCGGAGCGCCCGGACCTGTCGCTCTCGGCGGACATCCTCGCCCCCGAGGGCTACGGCGAGATCGTCGGGGGCGGCGAGCGCCTGGCCGACCACGACGTGCTGGTGAAGCGCATCCGCGAGCACGGGCTGCCGGAAGAGGCCTTCCGGTGGTACGTCGACCTTCGCAAGTACGGCACGTTCCCCCATTCCGGGTTCGGCATGGGGATCGAGCGTGTGGTCACCTGGATCTGCGGCATCGAGCACCTGCGCGAGACGATCGCGTTCCCACGGATGCTCTACCGGATCTACCCCTAGGGGCCTGTTTTCGAGCCTTCGCCTTGCTCTTGACGTGAGGGGTGATCTTCGTCTATCTTGTTCAGTATCAATATGAAAGTAGCGTTTCACCTCATTCCGCTCCGTTTCGTGCAGTTTCGCATTCTGCCAACCGGGTGCCAACTGGACGATCAGCCTGCCAACTCGAAAATGCTGAGAACAAACCGATACGTGATCCCCGTGAAGGCGATCCGATGCTGACCGACCGCCAGTTGGCAGCGCTCAAGGCTCCCAAAGCAGGCCGCGCAGAATTCCCCGACGGCACGGGCCTGGTGGTTCGCGTCACTGCCACAGGCACGAAGACCTTTGGCGTGTGGTGGCGCGTGCCGAAGAAGTTTGGCGGAGCCGAACAGAAGGGCTTCTACACGATCGGGACGACCGATTCCGTGGGCCTCGCGGACGCCCGCGAGCAGGCGAAGCGGATCCTCGAGTTGGCGCGCAAGGGACTCAACCCCGTGGAGGAGTTGCGTCGGCGTGAAACCGAGAGGAAGGCCGAAGCGGCACGACGGGCCAACCTCACCGTGCTCGCGGTCGTCGAACGGCACCTTGGAGCACGCAGTGCCACGCTGCGACCGACGACGCTGTCACAGTACGAGTACACCCTCAGGACGCTGCGAGAGTCGCCATTGGCCGCCAAGCAGCTACTGGACGTGCGGCGAGGTGAAGTGCGCGAGGCGCTCCGCGCCATCAGACAGCAGCGTGGCTCGGGCTCGGCGCGGAAGGTCAAGACCTTGGTCCGCGCAGCCGCCCGCTGGGCTGCAGCCGAGGACCTGTTGCCGCACGACGTGTTGGCCGGGCTGACCATGCCTGAGATCGAGCCACAGGCGCGCGATCGAGTGCTCCCCGACGATGAGATCGTCGCGCTCTGGCAGGCGTGCGAGGACGCGCCACCCATCATGGCGGCCTCCGTGCGCCTGCAACTCCTGATGGCGCTCCGCCACCCTTCGGAAACCGCCGGAATGCGGTGGGACGACCTGCACAAGAATCGCGTCGACGGGATCGGGGAGGTGCTGGTCTACGACATTCCCAGCGAGCGGCGAAAGCACGGGATTCCGCTCGCCCTGCCGGTGCCTCCGCTCGCGGCCGAGATCCTCGAGGGGCTCAAGCCGCTGACCGGAAGCCACGATCTGGTCTTGCATGGGTGGAGCCGGGGTCGCGAGCTTCATTGGTGGCGGCGGACAATCAAGCGCCGGGTGACCACGGCCACCGGTGCGACGAACTTCACTCGGCACGATCTCCGCCGTAGCGCCGCGAGCGGCATGTGCCGGATCGGCGTCTCGGTTCACGCCGCCGACACCGTTCTGGGCCACGTCGTGAAAGGTTCGGGGCGCAGCTACATCCACGGCGCTCGACTCGTGGAGGCGGCCTCCGCGCTCTGGAGATGGAACAAGCACTTGGAGGTTCTCCTGGCGCCGGCTGCTGATCAGCAGCAGAACGTCGTTGCCATGTTCCGGCGATCCTAGCGCCGGCGCGGCTCCCGCAGGCTTGGGGATTCCACGCTCATATGGGGCGGGAGGGACACCCAATGCCAGAGCCCCCTGCGGAGCACCCACTCGCCGTCGCCCGCATTCCTTGAGTGGCGCCGCGCGCAACACCGAGTCAAGG
>DASSJI010000170.1:0-8768 GCA_035691285.1 Vicinamibacteria bacterium
GCCCTGGTCGACGGCGAGCGCCTGGCCGGCGTGCTCGCCCGCGAGCGCGTGGGCGTGCTCGTGGTCGGCGCCGAGGCCTCGCTCCTGCGCGACGCGCCGCTGCTCGAAGGCCTGCGCTGCGCCGTACTGCTGGTGCGCTGAGGAGCCTCAGGCCGCCCGCCGCAGGCCCAGCGTGAGCCGCCCGAGGTTCGCCAGCCGGACGCACTCCCGGTCGCACGTGTTGCGGTCGGGGTCCGCGAACGCCGAGCAGGCCACGAGCTCCTTCCACTGGCCCGTTCGCACGTCCTGGACGATCCGGCAGTCGACGACGCTCCCGAGATGCGGGCAGGTGAATCGCACGCTCCGCTCCCCCCACAGCTTTCCGCCCTGGAACGCGATCCACGCGAGGGCCAGCGCGACCAGCGCGAGGCCGGACGCGAGCCCTATCCAATACGGCGTCATGAGGCCACCTCCTCGATCTCCAGGCCGATCATGCGCGCCGGCCAGGACCCTGCGCGGCGCGCAACCAATGCGGACCACGGGTCCTCGGGCGCGCGGCTCTTGCGCCCCCGCGCCCGTGCGAGAAAGGCTCCCTCAGGCGGTCTGCGCCGCTCGCGAGAGCTGTTCGATGAGGCTTCTCAGAAGCCCCGCGTCCTGCTTCAGCCCTGCGCGGAACTCGACGCTGTCCGTGGCTGCGATCTCCATCCTGAGATCCGACAACTGGGCTTCGCAGAGCTCCCGGAGCCTTTCAGCCTCCTTCTCCGTGAGCTCGATCCGGACCATCGCCTGGCCCCTCCCGCCGGCCGTCGATCCTCAACGGGAACGAAGCAAGAAGGGTGCCCCCCCGGGCGCGCCTCGCGAGTGGTAGCGCCGCCAAACGGCCGGGAAAAGGTAGGCGTCGAAGGCGCGGTCCTCGTCGTAGGCGGGCGCGAAGCCCCAGTCGCTCCGCGCGCAGGAATCGTCCTGGTCGGCAGGCCAGCTGTCCACGATGCGCTGGCGCCGCGGGTCGGGCTCGAACCTCACGTCCGCGTCGGCGAACTCCCGCCTCACGCGCTCGAGGATGCGCCCGGCGGTGGGGCTGAAGCCGGAGACGTTGTACACGAAGCGCGTGAGCCGCGCGCGCCGGGCGCGCTGGAGCCCGAGCAGGGCCTCGATCGCATCGGGCATCGCCATGAAGGGCATGCGCGTGTCCTCGCGCACGAAGCAGGCGTAGGCCTCGCCGCGGGCCGCGGCGTGGATCATCTCGGGGCCGTAGTCCGAGGTGCCGCCCGAGGGCAGCGTCGCGGCGCTGATCAGTCCGGGGAATCGGAGCGCGCGGAAATCCACCCGGCCGAGGGCGGCCGAAGCGTCGAGCTGGCGGTAGTGCCTCGAGTAGTAGCGGCCCAGGTGCTCGCAGTAGAGCTTGTTGCAGCCGTACATGGTTACAGGCGTCGTCCACTCGTCCTCCGTCACGGCTCCCGCCAGCGCCTTCATCTGGAGATCCGGCAGGCCGTAGACCGCCACCGAGCTCGGGAAGAGGAACGTGACCGGGCGCTCGAGGCGGCGAGTCTCTTCGGTTGCCGTGCGCAGCAGGCCCAGTGTCCCGTCGACGTTCACCCGATGGGCCGCCTCCGGCAAGAGCTCGCCCCGGCTCGAGAGGACGGCCGCGAGGTGGAAGATTGTCGAGATCGCGTATCGGCTCGCCAGCCGCTCGAGCAGGGCCTCGTCCAGGATGTCGCCGGCGAGGGCGACGTGGCAGCGCTTCCGCGTCTCCTCCGGAAGAGGACTCAGGTCGACGGCCAGGATCGCGTGGCCGCCCTCCTCGGCGAGCCGCGCGATCAGGGCCTGGCCCATCTCGCCTGCGGCGCCCGTCACCAGGACGACCTCGCGTCGCATGCGCCCCTACCGCTTGTAGCCGATCTCGCGCAGGAGGTCGTAGCGCGCCCGCGCGGCGGCGTCGTCCTCGACTCCCCGTGGGCCGTAGCCGTCGATGACGCCGAGGATCCCGCGCCCCTGCTCCGACTCGGCCAGCACGACCTGCACTGGGTTCGCCGTGGCGCAGAACACCCGGCAGACCTCGGGGCACGCCTTGACGGCGTCCAGGACGTTCACGGGATAGGCGTTGCGCAGGAAGATCACGAACGCGTGCCCGGCGCCCAGCGCCTGAGCGTTCTGGATCGCGAGGGCCTTCAGCTCCGGATCGGTGCCTTCGGCGCGAATCAGGCAGGGACCCGAGGGCTCGCAGAACGCCAGGCCGAAGCGGATGCCGGGGGCCGCCTGGACCAGGGCCTCGTAGAGGTCCTCGACGGTCTTGATGAAATGGGATTGCCCGAGGATCACGTTGAGCTCGCCCGGGTTCGAGAGCGCGACCAGCTTCAGCTCCATGGCCTTTCGTCCCTCTCAGTTGCAGGGAGCAAGAACCCTGCCGAGGAGCGCAGGGGCCAGGCTCATGCCGGCGCACGCTCCTCCACGAGCCGACGCGCGGCGGCCACGGCGCGCTGCACGTGGCTCCTCACGTCCCCGTCGCCCGCAACCTCGAGCATGAAGACTCCCCGGTACCCGACGCGCTGCAGGGTCGAGAGCACGACCGACCAGTCGATGCCGCCCTCGCCGGGCGGGAGATGGTCGTCGGTGACGCCGCGGTTGTCGCTGGCCTGGATGTGAACGAGCCGCGGCCCGAGGCGCTCGAGCCGCTCGAGCAGGAACCCGCCCAGCGAGGTGTGCGACGTGTCCACGCACACGCCGGTTCCCTCGGCGGGCAGCCGCTCGAGGATCCAGTCGAAGTCCGCGGGCTGCCCGCCCAGCAGGTGCGGGAGCGGCGTCTCGACGACGAGCATCAGGCCCCGTGTGCGGCAGGCGTCCCAGACCCGGGTCAGCCCCTCGACGCTCAGGGCCAGCCGCGCGTCGCGGTCCCAGACCCAGCGCTGATCCTCGCCGCCGGGATGGATCACGTACAGGCCGCCGCCGAGGAGCTCCAGGGCGTCGGCGGCGCGGCCCAGCCGCTCGAACGACCGCCTGCGCACCGCGGGGTCCGGACTCGTGATGTTGACGTCGTGGCCGAACGGCGCGTGGAGCGAGTGGACCTGGAGCCCGAGCTCGGCCACCTGCCGCCGCACTTCGGGGAGGCGGTCCAGGTGGTGCAGGTCGAGGTGGTTGGGCGCGGTCGAGATCTCGATCAGGCGCACCCCCGACTCGGCGATCGGGCGCAACACGTCGCCGATCGGATGGCGGTAGGCGATCCCGGTGCCCAGGCCGATCTCCCAGCTCATGAGGACCTCCCTTCCCGGACCGGAAACAGCCGCTCGAGCTCGTGGCCGCAGCCCTTCCAGGAGCACGTGCCGCGCGCCGCCTCCGACGCGCACGTGAACTCCTCCGGCTCGTCGAGACCGTCGAAGGCCGCGCCGCACAGGAGGCGAACGTAGAACTCGGCCCGCGACGCGGGGTCGTACCGGCGCCAGTAGTCGCCCCATCCGTGGTCGGCTTCGAAGCGCGAACGGACGAGACCCGCCACGGACCGCGGGTGCCAGCCGAGGCCCCAGAGCGCCAGGGACACGGCCCGCAGGTAGATCGGCGCGAGCAGCAGCGGGTTCGGCGCCGTCAGGGGACGACGGATGCACTCGGGAAAGCCCCGAAGCTCGAGGGCGCCGTAGCTGAAGGGCCAGTCCGCGCGCCGCATCTGCGGACCGCGCTCGAACTCGCGATGGAAGCGGCCGAGGCGGCTCCGGCGATAGTCCTCGACCCAGCCGACGGCCGAGGCGGGGGCATCGGGGATCGCCACGCCCTCGACGGAGGCCAGCCGCGCCGCGGCGTCGAGATCCTCCCGGATCTCCAGCAGCGTGGCGTGGCAGCCGGCGCGCCGCGGGAGCACGATCGCGCACGGCCGCGTTCGGGCGAAGCCCGTCATCCACGCCTTCTGGTTCGAGGAGAAGGCGCAGCGGATGTGGCGGCTGAAGAGCGGATCGGCGTAGGCCGAGACGTCCACGCAAACGAACGCTCCCCCGCCCCTCGGCCGCACGTCCGCCAGCGTCACGGGCACGTCGGTCCGACCGCGAAGCGCGCGGACGAGCTCGTGGGCGAAGTGCTCCGCGATGCGGCCGGCCCCTTCGTGGGCGCGTCCCATGACGACGGCGCCGGGGCAGCTCGTCTCGAAGCGCTCGTACCGCTGGCTCAGCTGCTCGCCGATCCTCCCGATGTCCACGAGGGCGGCGTGGAAAGGCGATCCCTCACGCGCGCGGATCACGAGGTGATACCCGCGCGCCGTCATCAGGCACAGCGGGCGGAGCCCGTAGCTCGCGAGCCTCGCCCTCGCCTCGCGGAGGACCGGCTCCATGAGAGCGAAGACGCGCGACGGCCGTCGGAAGGCCTCGCCGGGATCGCCCGGATTCGCATAGTCGAGATCCAGGTGGATCAGCGCTCCGCGCCTGTCGGCCATCGACCGGCAGACGTCGGCGCCGTCGTCCAGGATCGAGTCGATCGACCGTGTGACGGGCACCGGAGCGCCCTCGGGCTGCTGGATGCGCTGCGCTCCGCCGTAAGCCGCGATGCCGCACGACCCGCCGCAGTACTCGGCGAGCCGCTCGCGGACGTCCGTCGAACGATAGTAGGCCGCCAGGCGGCGCGCCGGCGTACGGCCGCCCCTCGCCTTCACCCCGATTCCCCGTCGCGTGCCCTGCAGGACTCAGGCCAGGCGCGGCGGCCGCCTCGTGGAGGGGCTGGCCCCCTGCTTGCACCCGCTTCTTCCGGCGGCTCCCGGAAGCCGTCGAGGCCGTCCGGCGCGCAGGTCCTGCGTCCGAAGCGCGTTCGGGCCGCGAGACCTACGCGGTCGGCCGAAACCGGGAAGGTGGAGGCGTCATGGAGACCTATGGACTGAAGCGCGATCCGCGGCGCGGCGTGTGGCTCGACGTGCCCTATCGCGGCGCCCGCCTGCTCCGCCACCCGTTGTACACGAAGGGAACGGCGTTCACCGAAGAGGAGCGCGTGGCCTTCGGGCTCGAGGGACTGCTGCCCCACACCGTGAGCACGATGGAGAAGCAGGAGCGCAGGGTCTGCGACAACATCGCGCGCAAGCAGGAGCCGCTCGAGAAGTACATCGGTCTCGCGGCCCTCCAGGACCGCAACGAGCACCTCTTCTACCGCGTGCTCGTGAACCACGTCGAGGAGTTCCTGCCGATCGTGTACACGCCCACGGTCGGCCGGGCCTGCCAGGAGTTCAGCCACATCTTCCGGCGCGCGCGCGGGCTCTGGATCACGCCGGAGCACCGCGGCCGCATCGACGAGGTGCTCGGCAACGCGCCCTACGACGACGTGCGCCTCATCGTCGTGACCGACAACGAGCGCATCCTGGGCCTGGGCGACCAGGGAGCTGGGGGCATGGGGATCCCCATCGGCAAGCTGGCCCTCTACACGGCCGCCGCCGGCATCCCGCCCTGGCAGACGCTGCCCATCAGCCTCGACGTCGGGACCGACAACGCGGCCCTGCTGCAGGACGAGCTGTACCTCGGCTGGCGCTATCCGCGCCTGCGCGGTCCCGAGTACGACGCCCTCGTCGAGGAGTTCGTGGTGGCCGTCGCGAAGCGCTTCCCCAAGGCGCTCCTGCAGTGGGAGGACTTCAAGAAGAACAACGCCTTCCGCCTGCTCGACCGCTATCGCAAGCGGATCCGCTCCTTCAACGACGACATCCAGGGCACGGCTGCTGTGGCCGCGGCCGGGATGCTGGCCGGGGCGCGCCTGACCGGAACGCCCGTGACCCAGCAGCGCGTCGTGATCCTCGGCGCCGGAGCGGCCGGGATCGGCATCGCGCGCCTGCTCCGCGACACCCTGAGGCGCGCCGGGGTCATGGGCGAGGAGCTGACCTTCGCCACCGCGAACCTCGACAGCCACGGCCTGCTCGTGGACGACGAGCCCATCGGCGACGAGCACAAGCGCGAGTTCGCCTGGCCCGCGGCGCTCGCCGAGAAGCACGGCCTCGGCAAGGGACGCCGCCGTGACCTGCTGGCCGTCGTGCGCGAGGTCAAGCCCACCATGCTGATCGGCACCTCGGGAGAGCCGGACACCTTCACCGAGCCGATCATCCGCGAGATGGCCCGCCACGTGGCCCGGCCCCTCGTGTTCCCGATGTCGAACCCCACGAGCAAGAGCGAGGCGAAGCCGGTCGACGTCATCGCGTGGACCGAGGGACGCGCCCTGGTGGCCACCGGCAGCCCGTTCGATCCGGTCGCCTGGGCCGGGAAGACGATCACCATCGGCCAGGGCAACAACGCGTTCGTGTTCCCCGGCATGGGCCTCGGCGTCCTGGTGTCCGAGTCGCGCGAGGTGACGGACGCCATGTTCGCGGCGGCGGCCGAGCAGCTCGCGGCGGAGGTCTCCGCCGACGACCTGGCCTCGGGCAGCCTGTTCCCCAGGGTCCGCGAGATCCGGCGCGTCTCGGCGAAGATCGCCGAGGCGGTGGTGCGGACGGCGCGCGACCAGAAGGTCGGCCGGCCCATTCCCGACGCGGAGATCCCCGCTGCCGTCGCGGCCGCGATGTGGGAGCCGGCCTACCTGCCGCTGGTCGCAGCGCCGGTCCACGAGGCGGTGCCGAAGGAGCCGGCGCTGGTCTAGCCAGCGAAGGAGGTGGATGTGGCGATCAGTGCGCGTTTGCAGTCCCTGCTGGACGCCGAGCACGCCTCGTACTCCACGCGCCGGCACGCCCAGGCGTTCACCGCCCAGGAAGTGGCGGCGCAGAGCCACGTGCCCGGCCGCGACCTCGCCAAGGTCGTGATCGCGCGCACGCCGGAGGGCGCCTACCTGATGGCGGTCCTGCCGTCGCTGTGCCGGGTCGACCTCGTCGCCCTGGCCAAGGCCGCGCGGGCCGAGAGTCTCGCCCTCGCCCACGAGGACGAGATCCGGAGGCTCTTCCCCGATTGCGAGCCCGGCGCGATGCCCCCGTTCGGGCGGCTGTACGGCCTGCCCGTCTTCGTGGACGCGTGCTTCCCGCACTACGAGACGCTCTACTTCCAGGCGGGCAACCACCGCGAGGTGGTGGGCATGCCCTACCACGAGTTCGAGAGGCTGGCGTCGCCGACGATGGGCGAGTTCTGCCTCCACGTGCGCAAGGACGCGTAGCTCCCTCGCGCGCGGCAGGATCTGCGCGGCCGTGGAGGAGGCCGCGCAGCAGGTTCGGGAGCCGGCCTAGCCGGCCGCCACGGTCGTCCGCAGGTCGACCGGCGGCCTGAGCGCGTGCGACACGATGCAGATGCGCTTGGCCCGCTCGAGCAGCTCCGCGGCGCGCTCCTTCTGGCCCTCGGGCACCTTCAGCTCCACGTCGAGCACGATCGACGTGAACGCCGGCCCCTCGGACGTTCGATCGAGGATGCCCTTGACCTGGCTGGAGTAATCCATCACCTCGACGCCGCGCGCGTCGGCGAGGGCCCGGAACGTCGTCAGCAGGCAAAGGCTCACGGCGCCCAGGAGCAGGTGCTCCGGGCTCCACCAGTCGTCGCGGCCGCCGAACTGGGCCGGCGGCCCGCCGACGATGTCGGGCCGCGCCCCGGCGCTGATGCGGCCCTGGCCGTCGCCCGTGCCCGTCACCTTGAGCTCGTAGTGGTGCGGAAACGGCTCGATGGCCTTCGAGGCCCGCGGAGCGACGCGTTCGGCCGTTGCGGTCATGTCGTCCTCCCGGGGGACGCGGATGCACGAAGCTGGCCAGGCCATTCCGCGGCGAGCGACTCGTAGGGAAGCGGCAGGGGCTTGTCGCTTCCGAACCCCACCCGCGCCGCGAGGGCGACGGCGGGGCATGCCTCCCGGATGGGCCTCGGCACGGCGCGGCGCATCCGGGCGTAGATCGCCGTGAACGGCTCCGCGCGAATGTTCCCGAACGCGACCGGGAGGAACACGCAAGGCTCGACGTTGCCGAGACTGTCGATGTAGAGATGCGACAACCCAGCCATCAGGCATCCCAGGTTCTCGGGCGCTTCGAACCAGGCGGGGTGGTAGACCGCCGGGTACGCTCGATAGCGACGGCCGTCCTGCGCGACTGCGAAGAAGCGACGCACGGCCGCCCTGTCTTCGTCGCCGAACGGCGGCGAGACGCCGCCCGCGTAGCCGCCGCAGGGCCTCGGCTCGAGCAACTGGATGGCGCCGAGGCCGAGGCCGCGGGCCAGCTCGTAGAACCGCAACAGGCCGTCTTCCCGCACGAGCTCGTGGGTCAGGCAGGTGTTGGCGTAGACGAGGATGCCGGCGCGGGAGAACAGCTCGATCGCGTGGAGCGCCTCCTGGAAAGCGCCCCGCCGGTTGCGGAGGCGGTCGTGGCGAGCGGGCTCGAAGTCGTCCAGGCCGACCGCGGCGGCCGCGAGTCCTGCCTCGACGAGCCGTCCGACCGTCTCCGCCGTCGCTCCGCAGCCGGCCGTGTACAGGTGGAAGTCCGAGCGGCTCTTGTCCGCGCCACGGAGGATCTCGAGGGTCCTGTCCATCGCGCCGAGCGGCTCCCCACCGGAGAGCGCGATCACGCTCACGCCGATGTCCTGCAGCTCGCGGACGGCCTCGCTCCAGCGCCCGGCGCTCACGACGTCCCGGTCGCCCAGGTTGTAGCGCTCGTAGCAATGGGCGCAGCGGTACGGACACGTGCGCGTGATTCCCAGGACGGCGAGATCGATCTGCTCCTTGGCGGGGGACCCCGAGGCGCCGAGGTTGAGCCCCCCCTTCGCGATCATGCGGTCGTAGGCCGGCGAGGGCCAGCCGGGCTCCATCAGCGAAAAGTGGTAGCGCCGGCCGACGCGCACGACCTTGGTCATCTTCAAGCGGCGGAGAAGCGTCAAGGTCCCGAGGAAGCC
>DASSJI010000171.1:0-57069 GCA_035691285.1 Vicinamibacteria bacterium
AGGCCACCCGGGCCGACCCCGACGGGACCCGCAGCTCCCGTGCTCGTCCTCGAGCGGGTCACCGGCGGGGGCATGGCCGCCCCGCCGCTGCGAACCGGGCAGGGGTTGCCGATCGGGTCCTGGCTCGAGACGGCGGAGAACGGCCGGGCTGCCTGGCGCATGCGAGGCGCTTCCGTACGCCAGGACCGCGGCACGCTCGTCCGGCTGCTGGGTCCGGCCGCGCTCTGGCTGGAGCGGGGAGCGCTCTACGTCGACGGCGCGGGGGGCGCCGCGGCGATCGAGATCCGAACGGCCCAGGGCCGGATCCTCGAGGTGGGAACCCAGTTCGAGGTCCGCGCCTCGACGCCACGGCTCAGCGTCCGCGTCCGCGAGGGCAGCGTCGTGCTCGTGCGCGGCCAGGAGCGACACGAGGTCGCCGCAGGCCGTGGCCTCGAGGCCGACGCCCGCACCGTGGCGCAGCGTGTTGTGGCCTCGCACGGTCCCGGCTGGTCCTGGGTCGAAGAGGTGGCGCCGGAGTTCCCACTCGAAGGCCGCACGCTCCGCTCCTTCCTGGCCTGGACCGCCCGCGAGACCGGGTGGCGGATTCGCTTTGCCCGCTCCGGAGACGCGGAGCGCGCCGCGAGCATCACGCTCCACGGCTCCGGCGCGGGACTCGCGCCGCGGGACGCCCTCGCGACGGTGCTGCCCTCGTGCGGCTTCGTGTGGCGGCGCGAGGGAGGCACGGTCTGGATCGAGCCGGCCGGAGAGGCGCGTTGAGCAGGACCTTGGGCGGCCTGCTGTGCCTGGCTCTGGCCGCGAGCCCGACGTCACAGATCGTCGTCGGACAACCCCTGGGGGAGGCCCTGAACCTGCTCGAGGCCCGAGGGCTCTCGCTCATCTACAGCAGCGAGGTCGTGCCCCCCGGACTGCGGGTCGTGCACGCGCCCCATGCGGCCTCTGCACGCGAGGTGCTGGAGCAGCTCCTCGCTCCGCACTCCCTCGGCGTGCGCGAGGGACCCGGCGGGCGCCTGCTGATCGTCGCGCTGCCGCGCGCGGCCCTCCCGGGCCCCGTCGAGCAGGCCCCGCCGAGCTTCCCCGCAGGCGTGGAGCTCGTGACCGTGGACGCCGTGGTTCTCGATTCGAAGGGCGAGCCGTTCCTCGGCCTGCGGCCGGAAGACTTCACGGTGCGCGAGGACGGTGTGCCGCAGCGGATCACGAGCTTCGAGGCCGTCGCGACGCCGCAGCCGGCCGCTCCCCGGGCTGCACGCCGGCTTCGGGCCTCGTCCAACGAGTCCGGGGGCGACCTTGCGCGGCGCTTCGTGGTCGTCTTCGACGAAGTCCACATGAGCCCGCTCCAGGCCGAGCGCGCCAAGGAGACGCTCGCGGCGTTCCTGCGCAAGGGCCTCGTCGAGGGGGACAAGGTCACGATCGCCCCGACCGGCGGCAGCGGCTGGTGGAACGGAACGATGACGGCAGACGGGCGCGACCTGGCGGCGTTCGTGAGGCACCTGAAAGGCTTGCGCCCCGCCGAGACCTCGACCTGCGCGCTCGGCGAGTACGACGCCTGGCTGGTCCACCGCCAGCGCGACCGGACCGCCGAGAGCCGCCTGCTGCGCTGGCTCAACGAATGCAATCCGACGCTCGACCCGCCGGTCTCGCAGGGTGAGGTGATCACCGCCGACGGCCGCATCCGACCCGAGAGCCTGCGCGAGGCCCGGGAGCGCCGCGCCCAGCTCGACGTCGCCCCCGGGCGCGGCCAGCTCGGCGCCGCGGCGGCGAGCGTCTACGAGCGCGCCGACGCCCGGCGGCGCCGCACGCTGGAGAGCTTGACGCGAGTGCTGGAGGGCCTCGTGCCCGTGCGGGGGCGCAAGGTCGTGCTGCTCGTCTCCGAGGGCTTCGTCGACGAGCCGGGCCTCGCCGAGGCGCGGGCCGTGGCGCGGGCCTCGCTGAGGGCGAGCGCCGCGGTGTTCTTCCTCGACGCGCGCGGCAGCGTGAGCCCGGTCGCGCACGCGGCGGCGGACGCCGCCTTCCTGCCCGAGGGTCGTGACGTGACGGGGTTCCTGGACCAGCAGGACCATCTGGACGATGGCGCCGAGTCGATCGCCCTCCAGACGGGCGGGGCGGCGCTGCGGGGCGACCTGTCGGAATCGTGGGCGCGGGTTGCGGCCGAGTCGCGCGCCTACTACCTGCTCGGGTACCACTCGACCAACGCCAGCCGCGACGGACGCCTTCGCAAGCTCGACATCGAGGTGGCGCGGCCCGGCGCGCGCGTGCGCGCCCGTCCCGGCTACTACGCGTCCGCGGAAGGCGAGGCGGAAGGGGCCGACGACGCGCTCCGCGGCGCGCTCGACCTGGCTGCCTCCGGCGGCGCCATGCCGTTGCGCCTGGCCGCCTTCGTGATGGCTCCGTCGGACCAGTCCCGGACGCGGGCGCTGCTCGTCGCCGAGGCCGGGACCCGCGGGCTCGGGCTGCGCGAGAGCGAGGGCCGACTGGCGGGCCAGCTCGACGTGCTCGCCGTGGTCGTGTCGCGCGAGACCGGCGCCGTGACGCCCCTGTCGCAGCGCGTCGAGGTGAACCTGCCGGCCGGCGAGCCCGTGCCCGGATGGCTCGCCGTCCCGCGCGAGCTGGAGCTTCAGCCGGGCACGTACCAGGCGCGCCTGGTCGTGCGCGCTTCCAACGGACGCGTCGCCGCGGTCGAGCACGAATTCGCCGTGCCGCCCTCCGGACTGCGGATCTCCACTCCGGTGTTGAACAGCGCGCTGGACGGGAACGGGCGCCCGCTCCCGACCGCGCGCACGCGGTTCGCCGCCCAGGGGCAGCTTCATTGCCGGTTCGAGGTCCACGGATCGACGCGCGATCCGCGCTCCGGCACGCCGCGCGTCAGCGCTCGCCACGTGCTGCACCGGAGCGATGGCAGCGTTGTGTCGGAGAGCGGCTTCAGCCCGCTCGCGGTGGAGGTGGACGGGACGCCGGCGCGGGTGCTGACGCTCTCCCTCGAGGACGCGGCGCCCGGCCGCTACGACCTCACGCTGGAAGCCCGCGACGACGTGAGCGGGCAGACGAGGAGCGTGCGGGAGCCCTACGTCATCGAGGAGAAGGAGAAGGGAGCTGCGCCGTGAACGGGAGGTGTTCCATGGGGCAGGCCTGGGGCAGGATCGTGCTGGCGGCGGGCGCGGGGGTCCTGCCCGCCGCTCTCGCGGGCGCGCCGCTCGTGATCGAGCATCAGCCCCTGCGCTGCGTGGTCGCCCACACTCACCCCTGGATCCAGGCGCGCGCGGGAGACGCCGTCGCGGTCCACGCGCGCTTCCGGAGGCTGGATTCCCGCGAGTGGTACACGGTGCGGTTGACCGAGGACGAGGACGGCTGGGTGGGCGCGCTGCCCAGGCCCCGCGCGTCGCTCGGGGCCTTCGCCTACTACGTCGAGGCTGCCGACGAGGCCGCCGCGACGGCCAGGACCGCGGAGCACGAGGTGCGGGTCGTGGGCGAGGAGAGCGCCTGCGGGGCCGAGGGCGTGGGCCCCTCGGTGCCCGAGGCCGAGGTGATCGCCGCGGCGCCCCGCGGGAAGCCCCCGCTGCCCAAGGGCTTCGACGAAGCCGGGCAGGAGCCGGCCGGCGAGAAGGTGGGCGTGTTCGGCTTCTCGCCTCGCACCTCGGTCCTCGTCGGCCTCGGCGTCAGCGCCGCCGCGTTCGGCGTCGGCCTCGCCGTGGCCAACCAGGAGACGCCGAGTCCGAACAGCGTCGAGCTGATCTCCAGCAGCCCGCCCCCTGGCAGCACGGTTTCGCTCTCGAGCCTGGCGCTGTCCGTCCGGCTGCGCCTGAGCTCGAGCCGTGACATCGGTCCAGGCAGCGTCGCGGTGACCCTCCGACCGACCGGATCCCCGGGGAACTGCGTCGATCTGTGGAGCGCTCATCCGGGGTTGACCGCCGACCGTCCCCTGGAGGTCCTCCTCGAGCGCGTCCTCTTCGTCCAGTGCGAGCCGCCGTTCGCGACCCAGGAGGCCTGGGTCGAGGTTCGAGGCCCCGGCGAGAACGTGGTCTTCAGCGACAGCCTCCCGCTGCCCTACTCGTTCGTGCCGTAGGGCCCGCCGGCCCGCCGCGTCCGGCGCCGCAGCCAGACGACGAACGCCACCACGAACACCGCGCCGACGACCGCCAGGGCGCGGTTCACGTCCTCGACGAGGGTCTTCACCGCGCCCCAGTTCTCGCCGAGAGCCGTGCCCACTCCGATGAGGAAGGCGTACCAGAGCGCGGACGCGAGGCCTGCGGGAGCGAGCGCAGCGAGCGGCGCGACGCCGGCCAGCCCCGCGAACGGCAGCACCGCCGCGCGGACGCCGGGGAGGAAGCGCGTCAGGAAGATGCCCAGCGTGCCGTGCTTGCGGTAGGCCTCCTCGATGGCGGCCATCGCCTCCGGAGGAACGAGGCGCCGCCCGGGGCCCTCCCGAAACGCTCCGCCGTGGCGTCGCGCGAAGGCGTAGACGCCGGCCGACGATGCCATGTTCGCGAGCCAGCAGAGCAGCCCGAGGAGCGGGGCCTGGATCTCGCCGCGATGCGCCAGGAAGGCTCCGAGGGCCACGGCGACGTCGGCGGGCAGCGGGGGGAACACGTTCTCGAGGGCCGACAGCAGCATCAGCGCGAGATACGTCGGCACGGTGGGGAGCGCGGCCAGCGCGTCGAGCAGGCGGTCAGCCAAGCAGGCTCTCTCGGACGAGGTGGACGAGCGAGACGTAGAGGCGCCCCGTCGCCCGGCTCAAGCCGATCTCACAGGTCCGCGTGGTCGAGCAGTGATGGGCGGCTTCGACGGCCCCGACCTCAAGAGCCTCGGCGCGCGTGGCCGAGGCGGTCAGCTCGGGCACGAGGAAGCCCCGGTCGCCCGCGAAGCCGCAGCACTCGGCCGAGGTCGGCAGCGCCGTCTCCTCGCAGTGGGCGCGCGCGACGCGCAGCAGGTCGGGCAGGCCCCCGGCCTTCACGAGCGAGCACGCCGGGTGAAGCACGACCTTGCCGGGCAGTCGGCGCGGCGTCACCCGCGACAGGCCTTCGCGGGCCCAGAAGACCGGGAAGTCGAGGATGCCGAGGGTCCCGGCGCAGGGCGACGCGTCGGTCACGACCGGCGCGCCGTGGCCGATCTCGGACAGCGCCTTCCGCGAGCGCTCCCGCGCCCTCTCGGCCGCCTGCGGGTAGCCCTTGCTGGAGAAGGCGAGACCGCAGCACAGGCCGTCGATTCCGTCAGGGTAGACCGCGTCGAAGCCCGCCTTGACCAGCACGTCGAGCATGGCCTTCGCGCGCGAGACGACGCCGGGCTCCTCGCCCACGATGCGCGTGAGACAGCTCGGAAAGTACACGACGCGCGGCCAGCCGGGGCGCGGCCGGACCGCCGGCAGGCGCCCGGCCGGCATCGGCAGCCCGAGGCGGACGAGTCGCCCGGCGCGCAGGCCGAGCCGCGCCAGGCAGGCCGCGAGGCCGAACTCGTCCGCGACGCGGCCCGCGAGCCAGTGCGCGGCGGGAGGATGGCGCGCCGCCTTGAGCTCCTTCACCAGCGCGCCCGCGTCGATCTTCACCGGGCACGACGTCTCGCACATCCCGTCGCCGGCGCAGGTGTCGATGCCGTCGTAGGCGAACTCGCGCTCGAGGGCCTCACGCAGCGCGCGTCCCGCGCCGCTCAGCTCGCGAACGACGGCGATGCGTTGTCGCGGCGTCAGGGTCAGATCGCGCGAGGGACAGCGCGCCTCGCAGAAGCCACACTCGATGCACTTGTCCGCGAGGGGCGAGATCTCGGGCATCGCCTTCAGGCTCTTGAGGTGGATCTCGGGGTCGCGGTTCAGGACGATCCCCGGATTGAGGATGCCGTCCGGATCCAGCAGGCGCTTCACGCGCCACATGGCCTCCCATGCGGCGTCTCCCCATTCGGCGCGCACGAAGGGCGCCATGTTCCGCCCGGAGCCGTGCTCGGCCTTGAGGGCGCCGTCGTACTTGCCCGACACCAGGTCCACCAGCGCCTGCATGAAGGCCGCGTAACGCCGGACCGCCTCCGGGCGCCTCACGTCCTCGGCGAGGTTGAAATGGAGGTTGCCGTCCTTCGCGTGGCCAAAGACCGCCGTCTCGGGAACGCCCTTCCGCGCGAACAGCTCCTGGAAGTCCGCGATCGCCTCGGCCAGGCGCTCCACCGGAACGGCCACGTCCTCGGTGATGATGGCCGTGCCCGGCGGGCGGAGCGCCCCGGTCGAGATGAAGAGCCCCTTGCGCAGCCGCCACAGGCGCTCACGTTCGGCGGGGGCGCGCGTGAACGCCGGGGCAGCGGCGACGTCGAAGCCCCGCAGCACGCCCAGGGCCCGGGCGACGGCGGCGTCGAGGGCCGCGCCCTCCCCCTCGCGCATCTCGACGAGCAGCGCGGCCGTCTTGCGCTCGATGGGCCGGCCCAGACCCAGCTCGCCCTGGATGGAGCGGAGCGAGGCCGAGTCGAGGATCTCGAGGGCCGCGGCGCCGGCGGCGGCCAGGGGAGCGACGGCGGCGCCGGCCTCGACCAGCGCGTCGAACACGACGAGGGCGGTTGCTCGGCACGGCGGGTCGGGAACCGTGCGCAAGGTCGCGTCGGCGATGAAGCCGAGCGTGCCCTCCGAGCCCACCATCAGGTGCGCCAGGATGTCGGCCGGCCGGTCGTAGTCGAGGAAGGCGTTCAGGCTGTAGCCCGTCGTGTTCTTGCGGGCGAACTTGCGGCGGATCCGGTCCGCGAGGGGCGCGTCCCCGCGCGTCTCGTCACGCAGCCGCAGCAGCCCCGCGTGGACGACGGGCGCGGCGGCGCGGAGCTGCGCGTCGGCGTCGGGGCGCGCCGTGTCCAAACACGTGCCGTCGGCGAGCAGCAGCGTCAGGGCGTCGAGGGTGTGGTAGCTGTTCTGGGCGACGCCGCAGCACATCCCCGAGGAGTTGTTCGCGAGGATCCCGCCGAGCATGGCGGCGTCGATCGAGGCCGGATCCGGCCCGAGGCGCACGCCCAGCGGCTGGAGCAGGCGGTTCAGGTGGCCGCCGACGACCGCGGGCTGCGACCACACGCGCCGGCCGCCGTCGAGGAGGCGGAACGACCTCCAGTGCCGCGTCAGGTCCACGAGGATGTCGTCGGTGACCGCCTGCCCCGAGAGCGAGGTCCCCGCGGTGCGGAACGTCAGGTGGCGGCGCTCGCGCCGCGCCCACGCGAACAAGGAGCGCACCTCGGCGAGGTCCCGGGGCTGAACGACGGCCTGCGGGACGAGCCGGTAGAGGGATGCGTCCCGGGAGCGGACGACGAGATCGATGTCCCGGGAGAGAACGCGCTCCGGCGCGAGCAGGCGGGAGAGCTCTGCGACGAGCCCGGCCGGCGCGGGCAAGCCTACTCCGGCAGCACGGGCACGACGATGCGGTATCGCGTCCCGCCGGCGTTCATCACCACCTCCGCCGTCTTCCTGGCCGTGAGCTGATCGCGCGTGAGGCCGCCAGCGTCGGTGACGAGGACGCGATCATGCGAGAACAGTGTGCCAGCCGAGGTCCAAAGCCGCACCTCCACCCCCGGGAACGGAGCGCCGCCGCGATACCGCGCGCGCACCAGGATCTGCACGACGCCCCCGCCCGGCGGGAGGTGCGAGGGCTCCGCCCAGGCCGACACCACGACCTCTTCGGGCGCGCGCCTCACGCTCAGCTCGGGGGCTTCGTCGCTCGTCGCCGGCGTGAGCGGAGCGCTGCGGCGGCTGGGGGCCGGCGGAGCCGACGAGACGGGCGGGCGCTTCGGCGCGGTCTCGCAGCCCCACGAGAGGCCGACGGCCACGAGCAGCGTCGCGAGCGGAGCGCGGGAGGGCCGACGCATGCGACTTCTATCCTAGCTCGGGCGGAGGGCAGACCCGGCTGGGTCCCACGCGGGTCAGCTACGCGTACAGCCGACCGACCCAGGCCTCGTAGCCGTTCAGGTAGCGCGTGGGGCGGCTCTTCGCGCCGTCGATCGAGCGCTCGCTCGCCTGGCTCCAGCGCGGGTGCGGCACCTTCGGGTTCACGTTGGACTCGAAGCCGTATTCGGCGGGCTGCAGGTCGTTCCAGAAGGTGCGGGGTCGCGTCTCGACGAGCTCGACGCGGACCACGGATTTCGGGCCCTTGTAGCCGTACTTCCAGGGCACCACGACGCGGAAGGGCGCGCCGTGCTGCTTGGGCAGCTCGTGGCCATAGATGCCCACCGTCGCGAGGCACAGCTCGCTCATCGCTTCCTCGAGGCGCAGCCCTTCGTAGTAGGGCCAGGTGTACCAGCTGAACTGCTTCTGACCGGGCGCCTGGTCCTTGTTCAGGAAGGAGACGAAGCGGACATGGCGCGCCTTGGCGAGGGGCTGGGCCGCTTCGAGGAGCAGCCGCAGCGGGAAGCCGATCCAGGGCACGTCCATGTACCAGGCCTCGACGCAGCGATGGCGGTACAGCCTCTCCTCGAGGGGGAACTTCAGGAGCTCGTCGATGTCGTACGTCCGCGGCTTCTGGACCAGGCCCGTGATCTCGACCGTCCAGGGGCGGCGCTCGAAGCGCTCGATGTGGCGCCACACGTCCTTGTCCTGGGTGAACTCGTAGAAGTTGTTGTAGCGGGCGGCCGCGACCGGATCGGTGAGCGCGCCGTCGACCAGGAACTTCGGGCTGCGCGGCGCGGCGAGCGCCGGCGTGGAGGGATGCGCCGGACCGTCGGCGCGAAGCCTGTTCCCGCAGCCCGCGGCCGCTGCGGCCGCGGCCCCGGCCAGGGCGCCCAGGAAGCCACGTCGGCCCAGGACCAGCGACTCGGAAGTCGCCTCCCGCCACGGGATCTCCCAACCTCTCGGCCTGCGGATCAGCATGGCTCCGCCTGAGTCTAACGCTCCCGCCACAGGCGCCATTCCCGGGGAATTTCGGACACAATCCCGGCGATCCAGGCTCACGTTGGAGGGATCGTCGAATGCCAGCATTCGTCAAGAAGGCCGCGGCACTGGGGCTCAAGGTCGCCTCGGCGCTCGCGTTTCTCGCCCCGCTCCTGACCCGGATCACCGTCGGCTACGCGTTCTTCCTCACCGGCCGCGGCAAGCTGGGCAACCTGGAAGCCTTCACCGGCTACCTCCAGGAGCTGGGCGTGCCGTTCGCTTCGGCCCAGGCGCCGTTCGTGGCGGGGCTCGAGTTCGTCGGCGGCATGTGCCTGGTGGTCGGCCTGCTGACGCGGCTGATGTCGCTCGGCCTGCTCGGCACGATGGTCGGCGCGCTCCTGACGGCCGACAAGGAGAGCTTCCTGGAGTCATGGGCGCCGACGGGCGACGTGGGCCCCCTCGACATCGACCCCTGGGTCTTCTTCCTGCTCCTGAGCTGGCTGGTGCTCCACGGCCCGGGGGTGGTGAGCCTCGATCGGCCGATCTCGAAACTCCTCGGCCTCGGCAAGGACGCCTCGAAGTAGACTCGGGACCCGTCATGGGTCCACGGCCTTTCGCCGCCTCGCTCGCGCTCGCCTGCGCGGTCGGGGCGACCGCCCGGGCGGAGCGCGACCCGGTCTACGCGATCGTCGGAGCCCGCGTGGTCCCGGTGGCCTCGCCGGCGCTGGAGAGGGCCACCATCGTGCTTCGCAACGGCACGATCGAGGCGGTGGGCACCGACGTGAAGGCGCCGGCCGACGCCCGAGTCATCGACGGCGCGGGCCTGGTGGTCACGCCCGGGCTGATCGACGCGTTCGGCGGCCTCGGGCTTCCGGCCGCGCCGCGCCCGGGCGCGGCGCGACAGGCGCGGCCCAGCCCGACGCCGCCACCGGAGGCGATCGCGCCACAGCGCGACGCCCTCGAGCGCGTCCAGGCGCACGAGGCGCTGAAGGCGCGGGACAGCGGCGTCACCACCGCCCTCGTGATCCCGGCGGACGGCGTGCTCCCGGGACGCAGCGTGCTCCTCGACCTGGTCGGCGAGAAGGCCGAGGGCATGGCGGTCGTGCAGCCCGCCGCCCTGCACCTGCACATGACCACCCAGGACGACAAGTACCCCGACTCGCTCCAGGGCACAGTGGCCCTCGCCCGGCAGTCGCTCTGGAATGCGACCCGCTACCGCGACGAGTGGGCGGCCTATCGCGGCTCGCCACGGGGCAAGAAGCGGCCGGCCTACGACTCGGCCCTCGAGGCGTGGCAGGACGTGCTCGCGGCCAAGCTGCCGCTCATGATCAGCGCCCACCGGGAGAACGACGTGCGCCGCGCCCTGGCCCTCGCCGACGAGTTCAAGATCCGCGTGGTGCTCGCCGGCCCGCCGCAGGCCGCGCGCCTTGCGTCCCTGCTCAAGGCGCGCAAGCTCCCGCTCGTGGTCGGCGTGAACTTCGACCCCCCCCGCGAGCCGTCCTTCGGCCCGGTGGACGAGGAGAAGGAGCGCCAGGACATCGACGAGGCCGAGCGCGCCGCGGCGGAGCTGGCGAAGGCCGGCGTGCCCTTCGGCTTCGGCTCTGCCTTCGCCCGGGATTACGTGGCCGGGCTCCGCAAGGCGATCGAGCGCGGCCTGGATCGCGAGGCGGCGCTGCGCGCGGCCACGCTGGGAGCGGCCGAGGCCCTGGGCGTCGCCGACCGCATGGGCAGCCTCGAGAAGGGCAAGCTCGCCAACGTGGTCGCGTGGGCCGGCGAGCCCCTGACGAAGGATGCGAAGCCGCGCCTCGTGTTCGTCGACGGGCGGCTCTACGAACCCCCGGCCAAGAAGGAGGAAGGCGAGAAGGACAAAGCCGACGAGGCGAGGGACGGCGAGGAGAAGGAAGCGCCGAAGCCGCGGCCCTTCTCGCTCCCGGCGCCTCCTGCCGCGCCGAAGGGACCCGTCGCGATCGTGGGCGGGACGCTGCTCACGGTCTCGCCAGCCGGGATCATCGCGAGCGGCACCCTGCTCATCGAGGGCGGCAAGATCCGCGCCGTCGGCCGCGACGTGAAGGTGCCGTCCGGAGCGACGGTGATCGACGCGGCCGGCCGCTACGTGATGCCGGGCATCATCGATACCCACTCCCACACCGCCGTCGAGGAGGGCGTCAACGAGTGCACCGACGCGGTGACCGCCGAGGTGCGCATCGAGGACGTGGTGAACCAGGACGACCCGGACCTGTTCCGCCAGCTCGCCGGCGGCGTGACCGCGATCAACGTGCTCCACGGCTCCTGCAACGCGATCGGCGGGCAGAACGCCGTGCTGAAGCTGCGCTACGGACAGCCGCCCGAGAAGCTGCTGTTCGAGGGCGCGCCGCGGGGGATCAAGTTCGCCCTCGGCGAGAACCCGAAGCGCTCGAACTTCCGGCGCGAGCCGCGCCGCTACCCCGGGACCCGCATGGGGGTCGAGCAGGTGATCCGGAACGCCTTCGCCGAGGCGCGCGCGTACAAGCTGGAGTGGGAGGAGTACGAGGGCAAGCTCAGGGCCGCGGGTCCACGTGGCGAGAAGCCCATCGCGCCGCGGAAGGACCTGCGCCTCGAGGAGCTCCGGGACGTCCTCGACGGCAAGGTGCTCGTGCACTCCCACGCCTACCGGGCCGACGAGATGCTGATGCTCATGAAAGTCGCCGAGGATTTCGGCTTCCGTGTGCGCACCTTCCAGCACGGCCTCGAGGCCTACAAGGTCGCGAGCGAGATCGCGAAGCACGGCGTCGGGGTCGGCACCTTCATCGACTGGTGGGGGTACAAGCTCGAGGCCTACGACGCGACACCCTACAACCCCGCGATCCTCGCCTCCCACGGCGTGCGGGTGTCCCTGAACTCGGACTCCGACGAGCTGGCGCGCCGGCTCTACTGGGACGCCGCCAAGGCCGTGAAGTACGGCGGGGTGAGCGAGGACGAGGCGCTGCGCATGATCACGCTCCACGCGGCCTGGCAGCTCGGCGTCGAGGGGCGCGTCGGGTCGCTGGAGCCGGGCAAGGACGCGGACGTCGCGATCTTCACCGCCCACCCGCTCTCCCCCGACGCCCGGGTCGAGATGACGCTCGTGGACGGCCTGCCGTACTTCGACCGCGCGAAGGCCGAGCGGGCAGGCGGCGCCCGGTGATCGGCCGCTCGGTCCTCTGCCTCGCCCTCGCGGCGCCGGCGGGCGCCGAAGAGGCCGCGCTCGTCCTGAAGGGCGGCCGAGTCGTGACGGTCTCGGGCGCCGTGATCGAGAGCGGCAGCGTGGTCGTCGCCGCGGGCCGCATCGTCGCGGTCGGGGCGGATGTCGCGGCCCCGCCCGGCGCCCAGGTCCTCGACGTCGCCGGCAAGTGGATCTACCCCGGGCTCGTCAACGGCCTGACGAGCCTGGGCCTGACCGAGATCACGAGCGTCGCCGGCTCCATGGACACGACGGAAGTCGGCGAGATCAACCCGAACGCGAAGGCGTGGGTGGCCTTGAACCCCCACAGCGCCCACATCGCCGTGGCCCGGGCCGGGGGCCTCACGGCGGCGCTCTCGGCTCCCGAGGGCGGCCTCGTCTCGGGACAGAGCGCCGTCATCCGTCTGGCGGGCTCGACGCCCGAGGCGATGACGGTACGGCCCGGGGCGGCGCTGCACGTGGTCTTCCCGTCGGGCCGGCCCCCCGCGGGCGGTCCGCCATCCGCCGAGGAGCGGGAGAAGAAGACCTTCCGCGAGCAACAGAAGGAGAGAGGGGAGAACCAGCGCAGGCAGCTGGACCGCCTCCGGACCCTGCTCGAGGACGCAAAGGCCCACGACGCGGCGCTCCGGGCCGCGGCGGAGGGCCGCGCGGAGCGCCCCAAGCCCGACGCGGTCCTCGAGGCGCTCGCCCCCGCGGCGCGCGGAGAGATGCCAGTCCTGCTGCGGGCCGACGCCGAGGAGGAGATCCGGGCCGCGGTCGAGTTCGCCGCGGCGCGCGGCCTCAAGCTCGTCGTCGCGGGCGGCCTCGAGGCATGGCGCTGCGCGGACCTGCTGAAGGAGAAGGAGGTGGCGGTCCTGCTGAAGGTGCTGCGCCTGCCGCGGCGCCGCTCGGATCCCTACGACGCCCCTTTCGCCAACGCCGCGCTGCTGCACCGGGCAGGCGTGCCCTTCGCGATCGTCACCGACGACGAGAGCTTCGCGCGCAACCTCCCGTACGAGGCGGCCATGGCGCGGGCCTTCGGGCTGCCCGCCGAAGCCGCGCTGCGGGCCATCACGCTTTCTCCGGCGGAGATCCTCGGCGTCTCCGCGCGACTCGGTTCGATCGAAGCCGGCAAGGACGCCGATCTGGTCGTGGCCACAGGCGACATCATGGACGCTCGCACGCGGGTCGAGGCCGTGTACATCCAGGGAGCGCCGCAGCCCCTCGACACCCGTCACACGCAGCTCTACCAGCAGTTCCGCGAGCGGCCCTAGTTGACATAGCCGAGGGCGCGCCGAACAGCTCCGCGAGCGTGGCGTAGGACCCACGCACGCCGCGCTCTGACGGGTCGAGCCCGGTTAAGAGGTGGCCGGCGCGTGTCGTGTCCAGGGTAGGGAGACTCTACCTTGACCGGAGCATCCGGCGAGCGGAAGATGGCGCGCCATGAGCTTCCCCGGGCTTGCTGTCGCGCTGCTCCTCGCGGGGTTCCCCGCCTCCGCCTGGGACTGGCCCCGGTCCACACCCGAGGCCGAGGGCCTCGACGGACGACGCCTCGAAGCCTTCGACGCTGAGCTGCGGAAGGGCGACCACGGATACGTCGACAGCCTGCTCGTGATCCGGCACGGCCGGATCGTGTTCGAGCAGTCGTACGCCCACGACTACGCCAGGCTCTTCGACGCGAAGCGCCACGGTCCGCGCGGGATCTACAACTACTACGACGACGCCTGGCACCCGTTCTATCGCGGCACGCGCCTCCACACCATGCAGTCCGTGTCGAAGAGCGTGACCTCGCTGCTCGTGGGCATCGCGATCGGAAGCGGCCGGCTCGCCGGCGTGGACGCCCCGGCCGGCCGCTACCTGCAGGGCTTCCGCACGAGCGGCGACGCGCGCCAGGCGCGGCTCAGCGTGAAGCACCTGCTGACGATGACGGCGGGCATCGCCTGGGACGAGACCACGGTGGACTACACCGACCCGAAGAACACCTGCGCGGCGATGGAGGCGTCCCAGGACTGGGTGCAGTTCGTCCTCGACCAGCCGATGGCCGAGGAGCCGGGGAAGCGCTTCGTCTACAACAGCGGCGCGACGCAGCTCCTCGCCGAGGTGCTGCGCCAGGCCACCGGAGCCAAGCCCGACGACTTCGCGCGGGAGCGCCTCTTCGGTCCCCTGGGCATCACCGACTTTTACTGGAAGCGGATCCCCAACGGCCTTCCGGACACGGAGGGCGGGCTGTACCTCTCGCCCCGCGACCTCGCGCGCCTGGGTCGGCTGATGCTCGCCGACGGAACGTGGGAGGGCCGGCGCATCCTCCCCGAAGGCTGGGTCCGGGAGTCCACGACGGCATACGTCGCCGCCTCGGAGGACCCGAAGCAGCCCATCGACTACGGCTACAAGTGGTGGCTGGTGCCCGCGCGGGACGGCCGCCCGCGGGTGATCGCGGCGCTCGGCTACGGCGGCCAGCGCCTGCTCGTCGTGCCCGAGCTCGACCTGATCGCCGTCTTCACCGGCTGGAACATCTACGGCGACCATCCCTCTCTGCCGCTGGAGCTCGCCACCGAGCGAGTGCTCTCGGCCGTAAAGCCCTGACGTGATCGCGCGCCCGCCCTGGGGAGGGCTCTCGGCGGAGACGGCCGGAGCGCCCTGGCTCGCCGTGCTGGGCGTCCCCTGGGACGGCGGCGTGGGCTGGCGGCCGGGCGCGGCCGAGGCGCCGCGCCGGCTGCGCCAGATCTCCCACACCTCGCCGGCCATCGCGGAGGACGGCTTCGTCGTCGACCCCGCGCGCTTCCCCCTGCGCGATCTGGGCGACCTCGGGCCGCAGGTCGAGGAGGACGTGCTCCACTACTTCGGCCGCGTGGAGCAGGCCGCGCGCGAGGCCATGGCCGCTCCGGGGGCGCCGTTCCTGCTCTCGATCGGCGGCGACCACTCGGTCCTGATCCCGCTCTTCCGCGCCTTCGCGGCCGCGCAGGCCGGGACGCTCGGCCTGGTGCTGCTCGACGCCCACCCCGACCTCTTCGACGAGTACGACGGCTCCCGGACGAGCCACGCCTGCCCCATCCGCAGGGCCCTCGAGTCCGGGCGGCTCGCGCCCGAGCACTTGCTGATCCTCGGCACCCGGTCCTACAACGGCGTCGAGCTGGACTTCATGCGGGCCAACGGCGTCCGCTTCGTGCCGGCGCGGGAGCTGGAGCGGCAGGGCGCCGCGGGCGCCGTGGCGCTCGCCCGCGAGCGGCTTTCTGGCTGCGCGTCCGTGTACCTCACGATCGACATCGACGTGGCCGATCCGGCTTTCGCTCCCGGAACGGGCGCGCCCGTCGCCGGCGGGCTGACGAGCCGCCAGCTCCTCGACCTCGTGCGGGGGCTGGTGGAGGAGCTGCCCGTGCGGGCCGCCGATCTCGTCGAGGTCTCGCCGCGCCTCGATCCCACCGACGCCACGCTGTTCCTGGCGCTGCAGGTCGTCTTCGAGACGATCGCGGCGCTGGCGCGGAAGGCGCGCTGATGCCAGCAGCCAGGGACGGCCTCGACTTGGGGAAGACGCTCCGCTTCTTCTTCGAGGATCCCGACTGGGTGAAGAAGGGGCTGATCGGCGGCCTGTTCTGCCTGCTCGGGGTGTTCCTGGTCGGGGCCTTCTTCGTCGCCGGCTACATGCTCCGCACCATCCAGCGCGTCGTGCGCGGCGAGGAGCGCCCGCTGCCCGACTGGGACGACCTCGGCGGGATCTTCGGCGACGGCGTCCGGGCCATAGGCGTGTACTTGATCTACGTGCTCCCGATCGTGCTCGTCCCGCTCTTCGTCGTCGTCGCGAGCGCGGTCGTGTTCGGCGGCGCCGCGAGCCTGGCCGAGCGCTCCCGGGAGGTGGCCGACGCCATGGGAGCGATGTTCGGCCTGGTCGTCTTCGGCCTGTACGGACTCTTCGCGATCGCGATGCTGGCGGTGTCGTTCTATCTCCCCTCGGCGCTCGTGCGGCTGGCCCTGCTCGGGCGCTTCGGCGCGGCCCTCGAGTGGCGCGAGAACGTGGGCTTCATCCGACGCAACCTCGGCCCCTACGTGCTCGCGCTGGCGTTCTACCTGGTGGCGAACTTCGTCTCCCAGTTCGGGGTGCTGCTCTGCTGCGTCGGGGTGTTCCCCGTGACGTTCTGGTCGGTCGCGGTCCTCGCCTACGGCCTGGGCCAGGTGGCCCGGGGCGATGCGGAGCTGCGTGTCGCGGCCTCGGCCGGCTGAAGATCAGTCCAGCTCCCCCTCCACGAACCACTCGCCGCGCAGCCGGTCCCGGAAGATCCGGTAGAGCCCGGAGCCCAGGGCCACGTCCCATTCCTCGCGGCTCCAGGCCGCGTCCCACCAGTCCCCCGAGGCGCGCCACGGCCCGGCGCGGTCCAGCACCGCCCCCCGGATCCCGGCCGACGCCACGAAGACCGGCGCGCCGTCCTCGAGCGCCACCTCCGCCTCGAGCGGCGGGCGGAAGGCCTTGAGGGCGAGGCGCGGAGGCGGAGCCGCATCGAGGGGCGAGGGTCGCGCGGGCCCCGGGGCGAAGGTCCTGAGGGCGAAGGCCCCGGGCCGGTGCGAGTCGAGGAGCGCCAGGGATCCGCCGCGGCCCGCGGCCGTGAACTCGTGGAGGCGGGCGAGGGTGTGGGCGAGGCGCTCGGGCGAGGGCTGGGCCGGATCGAGGAGCGAGAACTGCGTGACGCGCGAAGGCGTGGGCTCCGCGCGCACCACGATCTTCCGGATCGCCTCACCGGGCGGATGCGCCTCGAGGTCGAGGAGCAGGAGCGTGCGCCAGGTGCGCGGCAGGGCGGAGGGCGCCGCAGGCCGGAGCGCGCGGCGTTGCACGCGGCCGTCGATGAGAAGGAGCTCCACCTCGAGCGCCGCCGCGAGGCGCCCCCGGGCGCGCAGGGACTCCGCGAGCGGGTCGAGCACCCGCTGCAGCAGGAACGCGAAGGGCTCGAGGCCGAGAACCGGCCACTCGAGGTCGAGGACGATCTCGAAGCTCTCGGGCGGCGGAGAGGGCACGAGCGGCCGCGGATCCTCGCCGCGGGCGAGGCGCACGAGACGCGGGCCGCTCTCCCCGAGACGCGCCGCGAGGCCGCGCTCGGGGAGCGCCTGGAGCTCGCCGATCGTCCGGAGCCCGAAGCGGGCCAGGAGCTCCGCCTCGCCTGGAGCCACGTCGAGGAGCTGGAGCGGCATGGGCGCCATCGCCCGTGCTTCGGCGCCGGGCGGCACGACCGTGAGCCCCTCGCGTCCGCGGGCCAGGACCAGGGCGGCTATGCGCGTCGCGGCGAGAGCCACGTTCGCGGCGCGGGCGCGCTCCCGCGCGGCGGCGAGGAGCGCCTGTCCCAGCGCCTCGGGCGTCGGCCAGGCCCGGCCGAGGCCAGCGAGATCGAGCAGCACCGGCGTCGGGGCCGCGGCCTCCACCCGCGGCGTGAAGGCTCGCGACACCTGGACGAGGGTGTCGGGTGCGGGGAGCGCTTCGGGAGAGTGGACGCCGCCGAAATTGATCAAGCTCCTGTCTCTCCGTGTCCTCCGTGTCTCCGTGGCTCGTTCCACGGCGTCGCGGGCAGCTCCAGCGCCGCGCCGCGCAGCGCGAGCGGCCCGGGCCGCACCTCGGCGCGGAGCGACACGAGCAGGCGGCCGGCCCCCCGGCCCTCGAAGCGCGGCCCCTGCGGCGAGAACGCCAGGGAGACGCCGCCCGGCCCCTTCGCCACGTGCTCCGCCGCGAGGAGGAGCAGGGCCGCGTCCGCGGACTCGATGTTCCGCTGCAGGCGCACCCAGGTCGTACTCGGCAGAAGGCGCAGCTCCCGGGACGCGGCAGCGGCGAGATCGAGGACGACGAGGTCGAAGAGCCCCGAGCCCAGGAGAATCGCGACGGCCCGCGTGGCGTCGGGCGCGGCTCGAGCCGCTTCGGTCGCGCCGCGCAGCCAGAGCAGGCGGTCGAGATGGACCCCGGCCGCGGCAGCCGAGGCCGGGTCGAGACGATCGCAAGGATCCACCCAGGCCGCGAGGCCGCCCGTCCCGGTGACGCGCGCCAGGACCGCGAGGGCGAGCCCGGTGCGGCCCGAGGAGGCCGGACCGAAGGCCTCGGAGAGCCGCCCGCGCGGGAGCCCGCCGCCCAGACGCGCATCCAGCTCCGCATGGCCGGTGGAGAGCGGCCGAAGGCGCCTCTCGCCGCGAAGGGGCGGCGCCTCGGGCGCGAGCCGGCGCTGCCTCAGCAGCTCCTCGAGGGCGGCTTTCGTGGTCGGGATCACTTTCGTTTTTTCTTCGCTATTGTGCTTCCTGGCCTTCGCTGTGTCAACCGCCAGAAGCCGCACGTCCGGCTCCAGGAATAGAATCCGGCCATGCCCGAGCCACCGCGGATCCTCGTCTCGAACGACGACGGCTACGCCTCTGAAGGGATCCGCAGCCTGGCCGAGGCCCTCACTCCGCTGTGCGAGCTGTGGGTGTGCGCTCCCGAGTCGGAGCAGAGCGCCGCTTCTCACGCGATCTCGATCTACCGGCCGCTCCGCATCCGCGAGGTGCGGCCCCGCTGGTACGCCGTCGACGGCACGCCCACCGACTGCTCCTGGATCGGCATCAACCACATCCTCAAGGATCGGCGGCCGGCGCTCGTCGTGTCGGGCATCAACCACGGCCCGAACCTGGCCGACGACATCACCTACTCAGGGACGGTGGCTGCCGCCATGGAGGCCTCCATCCTCGGGGTTCCGGCCATCGCCATGAGCCTCGCGGCCCGCGGCAGCTTCGACTTCGGCCCGGCGGCCCGCTTCGCCCGCGCCCTGGTCGCGTCGGCCCTCGAGCAGACCCTGCCCTCGAACATGCTGCTGAACGTCAACGTGCCTGGGGGCGTCGAGCCCGACGGCTACGTCGTGACGCGGCTCGGGAAGCACAGCTACGGCTCCGAGATCGTCGAGAAGGTCGACCCGCGCGGGCGCCGCTACTACTGGATAGGCGGCAACGAGTACCAGCACGAGGACATCCCGGGCAGCGACTGCAACGTGGTGCTCCGGGACAAGCGGGTGTCTGTCACGCCCCTCCACCTCGACCTGACCCACCACAAGATGCGCGGCGAGGTGGCCCGCTGGGCCCTCGGCGGCTTCGTCCGCCACGAGGGCTGATCAGTCCTCGCGCCGGAGCAGGTAGAACCCCGAGCGGCCCGCCGCCGGGCAGGTGCGGACGGCCCACACGTGCGGGCCCGGGGCGAGATCGAGCGAGAGCTCGATCCCGCGGCCCAGGACGCCGGAGCTTCCGCCACCGGAGCGCACACGCTCCCGTCCGTCGAGCCACAGCTCGGCCGGGCCGTAGGGCGCCATCTCGTAGCGCGCGCTGCTCGGAGCCACGACGTCAAAAGGGCTTGCAAGGAGCGTGCAGCCCGCCTGTCCGACGCGACCCGCGTCCACGAATCCCTCGAGGGCTCGCGCGCCGGGAGACTCCGCGCGTGGATACTCCGGCCAGCTCGCGATGTCCGCGGCGCGCGACGGCGCGCTCGCCTGGGGCGGCCCCACGCGCCAGTCGAGGACGAAGGCGGCGTTGCGTCCGGGCCGCACGGCGGCCAGCCTGTAGACCGCGGGTTCGTCGAGCACGGAGTCGATGCGCGGGTCGGCCAGGAGCCGCGCGGACAGGAGCCCCGAGCTCAGGCCCGGGGCCACGTGGTCGCTGTCGAGGAGGGCGCCGACGGCGAGCGGGACGTCGGGCTCGCTTCCCGAGAAGACGGCCCGCTGCACCGCGTCCAGCGCCGGGCGCCAGGCCGCGAGGAACACCGGGTCCAGCACGTTCAGGTAGCGGCCCTGCGGGGCGTAGAAGACGAACAGCTCGGTGACGTCCCAGGGGGCCGCGACGCGGGCGCCCGGCGGAACGGCGCCGCCGAAGCGCCGTCCCCCGTCCTCCAGGAGCGGCGAGAAGACGCCGGCGTTCCGCAGAGTGTCCCGGGCGGCCGATGCGCTCGGCCACAGGGAGATGACGAGCGCCGCGGCAGCGAGCCTCGCGACCGCCGGGCCGCCCGGGAGCGGGCCGATGCGATAGCCCGGGCGGGCGACCAGCGCCAGCACCGCGAAGGGCACGAAGTACGTCCCGAAGCGCGGCATGGCGAAGACCACGAGCAGGCCGAAGACGCTCGCCGCGCCGAGGGCGAAGCGGCCTCTGCGCCCGTCGTCCTCGGCGCGCGCCTCGAGCTCCTCCCGCCTCGCCGCCACGGCGAGCAGGGCGAGCCCGACCACGAAGCCGGCGTTCAGGTGGAGCAGGTAGCGCAGGCTCGCCGCCTGGAACTCCGGTCCCGAATCCGGCAAGCGAAGGCGGAAGAGGTCGACGTTCTGCAGCAGCCAGACCTGGAGGTTGTGCGGGAAGTGCGGGTGCAGCAGCAGTCCCGCTGCTGTTCCGAGCAGGGGATAGGCCAAGAGGTCCACGCCCAGGGGACGCCGCCTTCTCCACGCCCCCTGGAGGAACCACACGAAACAAAGCCCGAGGAAGGCGTGGAACGCCGTGTAGGACAGCGCATAGGCGAACGCCACGACGCCAAGGGCGCGATGGCGGCCTCGCGCCGCCAGCTCGAGGGCGAGCAGGAGCAGGAGCAGGGACAGGGCCTCCGGACGCACGCGCAGGAGGCGCAGCGTCAGCTCGGCCGACCCGAGGTAGAGCCAGGCGGGCAGGAGCATGGCGAACCTGGCGCCGTTCCGGGCCGCCAGGGCGGTCAAGCTCGCCGCGACGAGCGCGTTCAGGACCGCGAGGGCCGCCTTCCCGGCGGCGATGCCCGGAAAGAGCGCCACGAACGGGACGAGCAGCGCGTGGAAGAGCAGCTCCTTGTCCCCGAAGCCGTCGGCGAAGACGCTGAGCCGCGTCCACTCCAGGCCTCCGCCGAGCCCATGCTCGAGGTAGCGGCGTGCGACGGCGAGGTGGTAGTAGGAGTCGGCGTCGAAGAGCGCCTCGAACGGGGCGAGCAGGGCGGCGAACAACGCGAGCCAGCCGAAGAACGCCAGGGACGCGAGGCGCCACGGGCTCGGGCCGGCGGGCACGCGGCATTCTAGTGCGGTCCGCCGTGCGACGACGCCCGGTTCAGCGTCCGAGGACCTCCTCGAAGAAGGCGAGCGCGCGCGGATCCTCGGATTCCCCGAGCCACGACCCTACTTCTGGAGGATCTCGAGCATGTAGTCCTGCGCCTCGCGGGAGTCCATCACCGAGAGCTTCTCGACGGCGGCGCGGCGGAGGGCCGGGTCCTTCTCGGCACGCGCGATCTCGATCAGGCCCCGGGCGTCGTCCTGGATGAACAGCGCCTCGAGCACGGCCTTCCGGGTCTCCAGGTCCTTCTCGGCAGCGTAGAGCCCTCGCAGGATCGCGCCGCTCGGCGGCTCGGCGTTGATCCCGAGGCCGTGAATGGCCGCGCGCCGGAGGCGCAGGTCCGCTTCCGTGCGCGCGATCTCGCCGAGCGTCTGCGTCGCCTCCGCCACACCCAGGGCCTGGAGGATCTCCTCCCTCAGCTCGACGCTGGTCTCGGCCTTGTAGAGCTGGAGCAGCTCGTCCTTGGCCTCCATGGCGCCGAGCTGCCGGATCGCCTCGCGGCGTAGCTCGGGCTCCTTCTCGGCCTTCGCCGCGGCGAACACCGGCCCCGCGTCGTCCGCGGTCATGAACGCGCGCAGGATCGCCCGCTTGAGCGGCACGTCGCTGGTGCTCGCGTAGATTTCGCTCAGCGCCCGCACGCTCGCTGGATCGTCCGAGAGGCCCAGGTAGCGGATGGCGCGCATCTGGAGGTCGGGGTTGCTGCCGCTGCGCGCCACACCGACCAGGATCTCCCGTGCCCGCGCCGACTCGCTCTGGCTCAGCACGAACAGCGCGCGGTCCTTCAAGCGCGGCGAGTGGTTGCCCTTCAGGAACCCCTCGAGGAGCGGGATGGCACGGCCCTCGTCGCTGTTCATGAGCGCGTTCAAGGCGAGCAGCTTCATCTCCTCGTCGGCCTGTGCGTCCGGAGACGCGGCCGCCGCGCCCCGCAGCTCCAGCTCCAGGGCCTTGGCCTCGCTCGCCCAGCGGCTCGCGCTGTCGGCCTTCTTCAGCTCCGCCAGGGCGGTCAGCGCTTCGGCCTTCTTGCCCAGCTTGCCGAGGGCGTAGGCCTTCCAGTACAGGGCGCCGTCGGCGCGCCGGCCGCCCATGCGGACCACCTCCGAGAAGGAGTGGACCGCCGCCTCCCACTGGCCGACGTCGAGGGCGTCGGTTGCCCGCTCGTAGACCTCCTCCGCCCGCTCGATGCGCTCCTGCTCGCGGGCCGCGCGCTCCTGCTCGCGGGCGGCCTGCTCATCGGGCTGCTCGGCGCGACCGAGCGCCGGCAAGAACGCAAGGCACAGCAGCGAGACTCCGATTCGAAACATGACGGCTTTCCTTTCTTGGATGATCCCGGGTTCCATCACGAAACGGTCCGCGGCCGGTCGCGCTTCTGCGCCCGCTCGCGTACCTGGGACTGCAGCGCCTTGACCTTGAACAGGAGCCCCCGATCCTCGATGCGCTCCCGCAGTTCGCGGACGTCTTCGGGGCCCATCTCCGCGGGTCCGTTGGCGATCTCGACGAGCAGGCGCTCAAGCTCGTCGAGGACGTCTGCCAGGCGCGCCTCGCCGGCCCGGGCGGCGCTCTGCCGATAGATCCGGCTGTTCGCCACGAGGTTCGCGGCCCAGGCCCGCTCGGCCGAGATGTTCACGGCCGCGCCCTGTGTGGGCGCCCCCGCCAGCTCGACGAGAACGCGGCGGGAGCGCTCCAGGTGGTCCTCGACGGCCCCCATGAGCACGCGCTCGCGATGCGCGGCACGGGCAGAGGGGCCCGGCGAAGGCCCCGGAGGCGATTGGGTGTGCCGGCCCAGGAGGAAGGCGAGCACGAGCGAGGCCGCCAGGGCCGCCGGCAGGAGCAGGCGGCGCGGCTGGAAGGCGGCGACGCGCGGGGCGTCGAGGCGCGGCTCGAGGCGCGCCCACAGCTCCGCTCCGTATCGCTCGCCCGGCTCGGGTGCCTCGTCGACGACGGCCAGCAGGTCACGATCGAGCGCGTCGCGACGGGCGCAGCACTCGGCGCAGGCTTCGAGGTGCGCGGCGGCGTCCTCGCGCCCGGGCTCGCCATAGTGGTGCAGGACGAGGTCCTCCTCGCTCAGGTGCCCGCTCATCCCAAGGCCTCCTGGGCAAGCGGCTGGAGCGCGGCGCGCAGCTTCCGGACCGCACGGAACACCGAGTGCTTGGCGGCGCTCGTGTCGAGACCCAGCGCCGCGCCGATCTCGGCGATGGACCGTCCCTCGTGGTGGCGCAGCACGAACGCCGTGCGCTCCGCCGGCGTCAGTCGCCGCATCGCCGCCGTGAGCTGCCGCCGCAGGTCCGCGCCGGCCGCGAGCCGCTCGGGCGATGCTCCCTCCGACTCTATCGGGAGCGGACCCTGCTCGCCCTCGATCGGATCCTCAGGCCGTCGGGCCCGAGCCCGGAGCTGGTCGTAGGCGCAATTCGACGCGATGCGGTAGATCCAGGTCGAGAAGTTCGACCTCGATTCGAAACGGTCCAGGCTCCGGTAGGCCTTCAAGAACGCCTCCTGCGCCACGTCCTCCGCGTCGCCCTGGTTCCCGGTGATCCGGTAGGCCAGCCGGTAGACGTTCCGGCCGTGGCGCTCGACGAGGAAGCGAAACGCCTCCCGATCCCCTGCCCGAGCACGCTCGACGAAGGCCGCATCCTCCCCTGCCATCCAGCACCTTTGGACGCCGCGAGCGCCCCGCGGTTGGGTCCTATTCTTGAAGCGCCGGCGCTCCAGCGCCGACCGGCAAGTCCGGACAGAACAAGCCCTTGTCCGTCACCCGCCAGTAGGCGCCCGTCCGCTCTCGCTCCTCCCAGCGGGTGAAGCGATAGTCCTGGAGCCGCGCTCGGATGCGGGCCGGCGGACCCTCCGGGAACGGGTTGCCGTCGAGAAGGGCGAGGACGGGCGGCGAGCCCTCCTCGAGGCGCTCGGCGAAACGGTGAAACCAGGGCGCGCCTTCGCAGCTTCCGCGGAGCGCGGCGAACCACATCTGCCAGTCGAGCCGCGGCTGGTGCGGCGCGACGAACGCGGGCGCGCGCCGGGGATCGCCCGGCTTGTAGCGAAACGCGTACGGCCGCCATTCGACGCCGTCCCTGCTGCCCTCGACCAGGATCTCGGGCCGCTCGGTCGTCATCACGGCGAAGAGACCGTACGGGTTGAAGCTCCGGAAGGGCGCCACCAGCCGATAGAGGTTGACGAGCGGGCCGGGCCAAGGGACGCGAGCGAAGGACCCAACGAAGGGGACGAGCGCGAGGAGGCACAGGACGAGCGCCCCTGCGCGCCACGCCCACGCGGCCGCGGGCCGCGGCACGGGTGAGCGCTCCGGTGCGGACGAGCCCCGCCATGGCACGGCGTCGTCGAGCAGCAGCAGGCACAGCGCGATGGACAGCAGGTTGAAGAACGTGTAGTTGCCCGTCGCCGCGATGAGGAGCTGGAGGCCGACCAGCGGAGCGAAGCCGAGGAGGCGCGCCCGGCGCGGACCGAGCGCGAGGAACGGCACGAGCAGCTCCACCGCGAACATCGAGGCGCACGACAGCTTCTGGACCCAGGGCGGGAGCTGATGCGCGTACCAGCCGACCCACGTGGGGAGCGGCTGCGTCTCGTAGTGGAAGGTGAGGGCGGTCAGGCTTCGCCAGGTGGGATCGCCGCTCGCGAGCTTCGCCACGCCCGAGGCCAGCATCAGCCGGAACAGCAGGAAGCGAAGCAGCCACAGGGCGGGGGCGTTCGGCTCGCGAGGCCGCGGCCGAAGGCCCCAGGGAGCCAGGAGCACGGCCAGGAGGGTCGTCTCGAGAAGCAGGCCGTCCCACTGGTAGCCGAGGAAGGCCTGCCCGACGCTCGAAAGGGACAGGTAGAGCGCCCAGAGTGCGACGAGCAGCGGACCCGGCGCGATCCCGAGGGCGAGCAGCCCTCCCAGGGACGCCCCGAGCCAGCAGACCCCGCGGAGCGCTGCGTCGCTCGCGCCGAGCCAGAACACCGTGGGCACGAGCCAGTAACGCTCCGCGCCGGTCTGCGCCCGCAAGAGCTCGAGCAGCTCGGACGCGGGCAGGATGCCGCGCGAGCCGACGAGGCCCTCGACCTGGACGCCGAGGGATGCGAACGCGATGGCATGGATCGCGCCCAGGGCGCGGACGAACAGGAACGCGACGCGCGCGTGCGAGGGCGGAGCCTTCAGCCCCGCGGCTTGTGCCGGCGGGCGATCTTGTGGATCGAGCGCCACTTCCTCCTCTGCTCGGCCTCGAGCCGACGGTCCTGGCGAGCGGCGAGGGCCACGAGCTCCTTCTGCAGCTTGTGGTAGCTGTCGAGCCGCTTCGGATCGAGCCGCCCCTGCTCGATCGCCGCCCGCACCGCGCAGCCGGGCTCGCGGGCGTGCCCGCAGTCCCCGAAGCGACAGCCCGCGGCCAGCTCGTCGATGTCGGCGAAGGTCGGGCCGAGGCCCGCGGCCGAGTCCCAGAGCTGCAGCTCCCGCATTCCCGGCGTGTCGATGACGAGCGCGCCGCCGGGCAGCGCGAGGAGCTCGCGCGCGCTGGTGGTGTGGCGGCCGCGGTCGTCGCTCGCGCGGACCTCGCGGGTGCGCAGCCGCTCCTCGCCCAGCAGGCGGTTGATCAGGGTGGACTTGCCGACCCCCGACGAGCCGAGCAGCGCCACGGTTCGCCCGGGGCCCAGGTACGCGCCGATGGCCTCGAGGCCTCGGCCCGTCCTCGCGCTCACGAGGTGGGTCGGCGCGCCCAGCGCCTCGATCTCGCGCCTCCGGGCGTCGGGATCGTCGCACACGTCCGCCTTGCTCAGCAGCACGACCGGCGAGGCGCCGCTGTCCCAGGCCACGGTCAGGTAACGCTCCAGGCGGCGCGGGTTGTAGTCGCCGTCGAGGCCCATCACGAGGAAGACTGTGTCGACGTTCGCCGCGACGACCTGCTCCTCGGCCTCGTCGCCCGCCGTCTTGCGCGAGAAGCGGCTCTTCCGCGGCAGGATCGCGTGGATCGTCGCCTGCTCCTCGGCCCTCACGGCCCTCGCGGCCACCCAGTCGCCCACCGCCGGGAAGTCCGCGCGGCCGGAGGCCTCGTGGCGCAGCCTGCCCGTGACCCTCGCGAGGCGCGCACCCTCGGCCGTGAGCAGCGTGTAGACGTGCTGGTGCTCGGCGCCGACCCGCGCGGGGACGAGTCCTTCGGCCGCGTGCGGCTCGAACGCCCGGGCCAGCTCGTCGCTCCAGCCGAGCGCCGCGAGGTCGGCCATGCGCGAGGGTATTCTAGCGACGCATGCCTCCCTCGTTCAGCCGCAGCGTCCTGGCGGTGGCTGCCGGCTACCTGTTCACCGCCGTCCTGGTGCGCGCGATGGGCGGCGTCCTGCAGCTCGCCGTCCCGGCGCACGAGGGAGCCCTCGTCTACTGGGTGAGCCTGGCCGGCGGCTTCGTGTTCGCCTTCGCCGGGGGCCACACCTGCGCCCGCCTGGCTCGCCGCGCCGAGCTCCTCCACGCCGCCGTCCTCGCCGGGATCTTCGCCACCCTGGGCGCGGCGCTCCTGGCCAACGCGCCCTCGGGTGCGCGTCCCTACGCCTTGGGCGAGGTCGCCGCAGGCGTCCTCGGCGTCCTCGCAGGCGGCTACGTCCGGGCCCGGGCCGCCGCGACGCAGTAAGCGACGAACATGAGCGCCGTCAGCACGATCGGCGGCGTGGGAAAGTACAGAAGGCCGAGGCCGGTGAGGACCGCAGAGGTCCCTGCGTAGACGAGAGCGGCTTCGCGGCGCACGCGAGCATCGTCCGTGGCGGCGAGTCTCAGGCCGTGGATGCCGATCATGAAGAACAGCGTGCTGAAGCTGAAGCTGTAGCCGACAAGGATGTCCATGGTGCTGCGCTCCACGCCGCCCGCGTCGAAGCGCACCCGAGCCATGAGCTCGAGCAACGCGCGCTCGGCGTCCGTTGCCGGCTGTGGTCCCCTGAAGTGCGCGATGAGGTGAAGCGTTCCCGTCAGGATCGAGAGTACCGAGCCGGTGCGCAGCGCGCCTCGCATTCGTCCCCCCTCTGGCTCAATGCCGCCGCGCTGGCATTTTCGCCGCGCCTCCAGTCGGTTTGCTACGATGCCCGCGTGATCCCGCGGGCGCTCATCGTGTCTCCCACGGACCTGACGCCCGAGCTGGGCCGGACCGCGCTCTGGCGCGAGAGCATCCCCAGGACCTTCGTCGCCGACCACGACCAGGCGCTGGCTGCGCTCCGCGAGGGAGCGACCTTCGTCCTGCTGGACGCTCCCGAGACCGGGCCGGCCGCCGACTTCCTGAGGCGCGTGCGCCACGACCCGGGGCTGCGCGGCGTCCAGATGGCCGTCCTGGCGCGCGACTTCAGCCTCGAGGCGGATCAGGTCCTGCGCGCCGCGGGCGCCAACCTGGTCCTGACCCCGCCCGTGGAGCCGCGCCGCTGGGACGCGCGGCTCGTCGAGCTGCTCTACGTCCCGCCGCGCCGCGACGCCCGCCTGCCCGTGCGCGTGGCGGCGTGGTCTAGCGAGGCCTCCGGGGTCGCGGGCACGACCCTCAACATCAGCCTGCGCGGCATCCTCATGGAATGCCCCGCGCGCCTCGAGGTGGGCGCTCGCCTCGACGTGAGCCTGCGGTTGCCCGGCCAGCCGGACGAGATCCGGGTGGTGGGCGAAGTCGTCCGCGACGCGGGCCGGAGCAACGGGGAGCATCGCAGCGGAGTGAAGTTCGTGATCCTGAAGGGCGACGCCCGCGAGGCGATCGCGCGGTTCGTCGACGGGAGCGCGGCAATGCGGCCTCCCGACGAGGTTGACGCCTGGGAGGCCGAGCTCAGGGCCAGCGACGCGCGCAAGGCCGCGATCCTCGACGCTGCCCTGGATCCGATCGTCACCATCGACGGGGAAGGCCGCGTCGTGGAATGGAACCGCGCCGCCGAGGACGTCTTCGGCTGGACCCGGGCCGAGGCGTTCGGCAAGCTGGCCTCCGAGCTGATCATCCCCCTGGTGGACCGCGAGGCCCACCGCCGCGGCCTGCAGCGCTACCTCGCGACGGGCGAGGTGCGCATGATCGGCCGCCGCAGCCATGTGTACGCCCAGCGTCGCGACGGCGCCACGTTCCCCGCCGAGGTGACCGTGACCGAGGTCCGGGGCCTGGGCCGGCCCCTCTTCACGGCCCACGTGCGGGACCTGTCCGAGACCCGCCGCGCGGCCGGCGTGCTGCGGGAGCGCGAGGGCCACCTGCGGCTCCTGGCCGCCCAGGCTCCGGCCGTGCTGTGGTCGACCGATCGCGGCCTGCGCTTCACCTCGTCGGCCGGCACCGGCCTCGACGTGCTGTCCCTCAGGGCGAACGAGCTGGTCGGCCGGACGCTGCTCGAGTACTTCGGTCCCGGACAGGCCCACGACGGCGCGCGGGCCGCCCACGAGGCGGCGCTCAGGGGCGAGGCGACGAGCTTCGAGCTGGACTGGAAGGGCCGCACGTTCCAGGCCCTGGTGGAGCCGCTGCGCGGCGAAGACGCCGCCATCGTCGGAGTCGCCGGCGTCGCCCTCGACATCACGGACCGGAAGGCCGCCGAGCTGGCCCTGCGCGAGTCCGAGGAACGCTACCGCCTGCTCTTCGAGCGCAACCTCGCCGGGGTGTATCGGACCAGCATGGACGGCCGCATCCTCGACTGCAACGACGCCTGCGCCCGCGTCCTCGGCTACGACTCGCGCGAGGACCTGCTG
Organism: Vicinamibacteria bacterium; assembly: GCA_035691285.1. GTDB lineage: Bacteria > Acidobacteriota > Vicinamibacteria > Fen-336 > Fen-336 > DATFEN01. Next base: position 28,666 of record DASSJI010000171.1, read on the forward strand.
CGGGCGAGCGCCGTCGACCTGTACTTCGAGCCCGCCGAGCGCGAGGCCGCCCTCGAGGCGATCCGTGAGCGCGGCAGCCTCACGAACCACGAGACGCGCCTGCGCCGCAAGGACGGCCGGCCGGTGTGGGTGATCGAGAACGTCACCCTCGTCCCGGGGGAAGCCGGCGTGATGGAGGGCACGCTCATCGACGTCAGCGAGCAGAAGCTCGCGGCCGAGCGCCTCGCCCACCAGGCCTATCACGACGCCCTCACGGGCCTGCCCAACCGCCTGCTGTTCACCGACCGCCTGAAGCAGGCCCTGGCCCAGGCGCGCCGGAAGCGCCACGGCCTGGCGGTCTTCTACCTGGACATCGACGAGTTCAAGCGCGTCAACGACACCCTTGGCCACACCACGGGCGACCGCCTGCTGCAGCAGGTCGCCGGGCGCCTGGTGGGCTCGCTGCGGCTGGCCGACACGGTCGCCCGCACCGGAGGCGACGAGTTCCTGGTCATGCTGCCCGAGGCGGACGCCGACGACGCGGTCCGCGTGGTGCGCAAGGTCAGCTCCGCCCTGGAGCGGCCATTCGACGTGGGAGGCAGCACCCTCCACGTGACCGCCAGCGTCGGCATCAGCCTGTTCCCCAACGACGGCGGCGACCCGGAAACGCTGCTCCGCAACGCCGACAACGCCATGTACCGGGCCAAGGACACGCCGGGAGAGGACTACCAGCTCTTCACGCCCGAGATGAACGCACGGGCGGTGCGGCGCCTGGCCCTGGAGCAGGCGCTCCGGCGCGGGCTCGAGCGCGACGAGTTCTACCTGCGCTACCAGCCGCTGGTGCGCGCGGCCGATGGAGGCCTCGCGGGCTTCGAGGCGCTGCTGCGCTGGCGCGAGGAGAAGGGTCTCGAGGTGCCGCCGTCGGAGTTCATCCCGCTGGCCGAGGACACGCGCCTCATCGTCCCCCTGGGCGACCGCGCGTTGCGCCGCGCCTGCCTCGACGCCCGCCGCTGGCGCGACGGCGGCCTGCGGGACGCGCGCCTCGCCGTGAACGTCTCGGCGCGCCAGTTCCTGTCGGGCGACTTCGTGGCGACCGTGTCGTCGGCGCTGCAGGCCTCGGGGCTGCCGCCCGAGGTCCTGGAGCTCGAGATCACCGAGAGCGCCGCCATGCACGACGTGGCCGCCTCGGTCGCGACGCTCCGGGCGCTCGCGGACTCGGGCGTGCGCATCGCCCTCGACGACTTCGGGACAGGCCACGCCGCCCTGAGCTACGTCAAGCGCTTCCCGCTCCACTCCCTCAAGATCGACCAGGCCTTCACCCGCGACGTGCTGACGGACGCCGGCGGAGCCATCGTCACGGCCATCATCGAGATGGCGCACGCGCTGGGGCTCACGGCCGTGGCCGAGGGCGTGGAGTCCGAGGCACAGCTCGTGTTCCTGCGCGAGCGGGGCTGCGACGAGCTGCAGGGCTACTACTTCTCCTCGCCCCTGCTCCCCACGGAGCTCCACGGCCGCTTCCCGCGCACCGGGGAGTGATCCCGGACGCGAACTGCTAGTCGCCGACGCGCAGGAGCAGCGTCGCGTAGATTGCGATGCCGTCCCACAGGTTCTGGAGGCGCAGGTTCTCGTCGGCCGCGTGCTGGTTGTTGTCGTGGTTCGCGATGGGCACCCCGATCACCGGAGCGCCCAGCACCTCGGTGAACAGGTACATGGGAAGGCTGCCGCCCAGGGTCGGCATCACGACCGGCTCCAGCCCGCTTGCCTCGGCGACGGCGGCGAGGACGGCCTTCGCTTCGGGCGAATCGAGGGGCGCCCGCGCCGCCGGATAGCCCGCGTCCCACTCCAGGCGCACGAGCCGCCGCTGGGAGCGGCGTGCCTCCGCGTCTGGCGCTTCGTGGACGACCTCGAAGCCCTGCCGGCGCAGATGCTCCTCGAATGCGGCTCGCACGCGCTCCGGGCGCTGGTCCGGCACGAGCCGGAAGTCGATCGAGGCCCGCGCCTCGGCGGGGATCGCGTTGGCCGCCTTCTCCCCGACGGCGCCCGAGGCGATGCCGCGCACGTTGAGGGCCGGGCGCAGGATCGCCTCGACGAGGGGCACGGCGCCCTCGGTCCGGCCCAGCGCGAGGCTCCGGCGCAGGTCGGCGTCGTTGTCCGGCGAACGCGCGAGGGCGGCCCGCTCGGCCTCCGTCGGCGGACGCACATCGTCGTAGAAGCCCTCGACGAGGACCCGCCCCTCGTCGTCCCGAGCCGACGCGATGAGCCGGGCCAGGGCCGCCGCGGGATTGGGCGCCCAGTTCCCGTAGTGGCCGCTGTGGAGCGGGCGGAGCGGCCCGTAGAGCGTGAGCTCGACGCCCATGACGCCGCGCGCCCCGAAGAAGACCTGCGGGCGGCGCGTCTGGTGCACGGGGCCGTCGCAGAGCAGCCACAGGTCGGCCGCCAGGCGCGCCTTCTCGCGAGCGAGCACCGCGGGCAGGTGCGCCGAGCCGGCCTCCTCCTCGCCGTCGAGGAGCAGCTTCAGGTTCACCCCGGGGGCGTGGCCCGTGGCCTTCAACGCGTCGAGGGCCGAGAGCCAGCCGACGATCGGCGCCTTGTCGTCGCTCGCGCTCCGCGCGTAGAGGCGCCATTCGGGACCCAGGGGCGGCTCGAGCGGACGCTCGCGGCCGCCTTGCTCGACGGGCCCGTCGCGCAACATGGGTGCCCAGGGCGCGCTGCTCCACTTCTCGGGCTCGACCGGCTGGCCGTCGTAATGGATGTACACGCCGAGCGTCCTTCGCGCACCCGGCGTCCTCAGCTCGCCGAGGACCGCCGGAGGCCCGCCGTGCCCGTCGAGGAGCGTCGCGGCGAAGCCCCGTTTCCCGAGAAGCGCCACGAGCCGGCGAGCGTTCCTCTCGATGCCGTCCGTGTCGGACGCGACGTTGGGGATCGCCAGCAAGTCCACGAGCTCACTGAGGATGCCGGCCTCGTGAGAACGCGTCCACGCTCGAACGTCCTCGACCGGCTGCGCTTCGGCCGTGCCACCGATGGCCAGGAGCAGCAGCGGCAGCGAGCCGGCGGACTTGATGGCCCCAGAGGCAGCGCGCTCGCCCAAGGTGCCGGCCAGCATAGCCGAAAGCCGCGCCGCGCTGGGATAGCATCCCTGCATGTTCCGAAAGCGCGAGGGCTCGGTGCTTTGTCCGTCCTGCGGCCAGCTCGTCGGCGTCAACGACGACCGCTGCCTCAACTGCGGACGCCTGCGGCCCGGGATGTGGGGCTTCGCGCACCTGCTCCGCACCCAGTCCCCGGACATGGGCTTCACGATGCTGATCTTCTGGGCCTGCGGCGCGGCCTACCTGGCCTGCCTGGCGGCACAGCCCGACGCCATCGGCGGCTTGATGTCGCCCGGGATTCGCGCGCTCTACCGCTTCGGAGCGAGCGGCGCGGTGCCGGTGTTCCTCTACGGCCGCTGGTGGACCGTGCTCTCCGCGGCCTGGCTGCACGCCGGCCTGCTCCACATCGGCTTCAACCTGATGTCGGTGCGCACCCTGGTTCCGCTCACGGCGCACCTCTATGGCCCGGCGCGCACGGTGATCCTCTACACCGTCGCGGCGATCACCGGCTTTTTGTCGAGCAGCGTGGCCGCCGCGTTCCTGACGTTCCTGCCTACTGTCCTCCGCGGCGGGTATTTCACGATCGGCGCGTCCGCGCCGGTCTTCGGCCTGATCGGCGCGCTCCTCTACTACGGTCGGCGGGGCGGAAGCGCCATGATCGGCGACGCGGCCAAGCGCTGGGCGATCGCGGGCCTCGTCTTCGGCTTCGTCGTCCCCGGCATCGATAACTGGGCCCACCTCGGGGGGCTCGCGGGCGGCTACCTGACGGCCCGCGTGCTCGATCCGCTGAGGCCCGAGCGCGGCGACCACGTGCTGGCGGCGGCGGCCTGCCTCGTCCTGTCCTTCGCGTCCATCCTGGCGTCCGTGATCACGGACCTGCCGGCGCGCTGAGGCTCGGCGGCGCGTCGTGTCATCATCCCTGCGTGGATGTCCTTTACCGGAGCGCCCTGAACCGCGACGTCCGTCCCGCGGCTCCGGGCGAGTTCGCGCCGATCCCCATCGGCCCCATCTCGGTGTGGCCGCCCGTCGTCCTCGCGCCCATGGCAGGCGTCACGAACCCGCCCTTCCGCACGCTGTGCAAGGAGTTCGGGGCCGGGCTCTACGTCAGCGAGATGATCACGGCGCGCGCCCTGGTGATGGGCAACCCCAAGACGCTCCTGCTCGCGAGCTTCGCGCCCGAGGAGGACGTCCGCAGCCTCCAGCTCTACGGGGTCGACCCTCACTACGTGGGCGAGGCGGTGCGCTCTCTCGTCGGCGAAGGCCGCGTCGACCACCTCGACATGAACTTCGGCTGTCCGGTGCGCAAGGTGACGAGCAAGGGCGGCGGCGCGGCCATCCCGCTCAAGCCGCGCCTCCTCCGCGCCATCGTCGCCGCCGCGGTAAAGGCCGCCGGACGCGTGCCGGTCACCCTCAAGTTCCGTAAGGGCATCGACGAAGACCACTTGACCTACCTCGAGGCGGGGCGCATCGGCGCGGAGGAGGGCTGCGCCGCGGTGGCCCTGCACGCGCGCACGGCGGCGCAGCTCTACGACGGCCTGGCCGATTGGGGCGCGATCGCGCGCCTGAAGGATCTCGTCCGCACGATCCCGGTGCTCGGCAACGGTGACGTCTGGGAGGCCGAGGACGCGCTGCGCATGATGCGGGCGACCGGCTGCGACGGGGTGATCGTCGGCCGCGGGTGCCTGGGCCGTCCGTGGCTCTTCCGCGACCTGGCCGACGTGTTCGACGGCCGCGCGCCGCGCAACCCGCCGGACCTGGGCGGCGTGGTCGACGTGATGCTCGAGCACGCGCGGCTCCTGTGCGGCTGGCTGGGCGAGGCCGGCGCGATGCCGGCGTTCCGTAAGCACAGCTCCTGGTATACCAAGGGGTTCCCGGGCTCGGCGCCGCTGCGCCAGCGGCTGATGCGCGTGACGGCGCTCGCCGAGCTGCGCGAGGTGCTCGGCGCCCTCGACCGCTCGCTGCCGTTCCCCCCCGAGGCCATGCGGGTCCCTCGGGGCAAGACGGGCGGCACGCAGAAGGTGGCGCTGCCCGAGGGCTATCTCGACGACCTCGACGACGCGACGCCGCCGTCCGCCCTCGCGGAGACGGCCGACAGCGGGGGCTGAAGCTCAGCGGGCCCGGTAGTAGCTGCGGATCACGTCGAGAGCCGGCTTGCCCTGGGGCGTGAAGTCGCGCTCGCGGCCGAGGGGCGGCGTCGTGGGCGCGCCCAGGTCCGGATGCCATTTCCAGATGAACGCGCCGCCGAACCACGGCCGCTCCCACACGCTGGCGAACATGGCCGCGTACGCGTCGCGCTGCAGCGCGTAGTCGGCCTCGCCGTCGGTGCCCCAGCGCCAGGGCTCGGCGAGGCTTCCGCGCAGGCTCTTGTAGCCGACCTCGGTGAAGACGATCGGCTTGCCCGTGCGGTCGTGGAGCGCCTCGAGGCGATTCACGATGGGATCCCATGCCCTCCGGATGGTCTCGACGCGCGCCGCCCCGACGCGCAGGGGGTAGTAGGCCTGCACGCCGACGAAGTCCAGGACGCTCCAGAACCCGACGTCCTCCGCCTCGTGCCAGTTCGCGCAGTAGGTCAGGCGGCCGCGGTACGCGGCCCGCACGCGCGCCACGAGGCGCACCCAGTCGGCGGTCCGGCGGGACGCCCTGGGAAGCTCGGTGCCGACGGCCAGCGCCTCCATTCCGTGGGCCTCCGCCAGGCGCGCGTAGTGCAGGATGAAGGCCTCGTAGCTGGCGAAGAAGCGCCGCCAGTCCTCCTCGCTCTGCATCTCCAGCTCGCCGACCCACGCGCGTCGCACCCACAGGTGCGGCTTCAGGAGCGTGCGCAACCCGCGCTCGCGCGCCCAGCGCGCGGTCGCGACGAGCCCCGCGTCCGTCTCGCCCCACAGCCCGCGCTCGCCCGCGAAGCGGATCTCCGGGTCGTCCACGCTCCGGCACCAGCCGAACGGCGTCTGCGAGATCCAATCGGCGCCCAGCTCCCGCAGGGGATCGAGCGCCGCGGCGGACGTCGCGCGGCCGCCCTCCCAGGACACGCCGCGCATCGGAGCGGGGGCCTCTGTCCCGCCTTGGAGCAGGAACGCGACGGCGGCGAGCGGCGCAGCGCGCCGCATGGCTCAGGGCCGGGCGACGCCCCGCCGCCGGAACACGAACTCCTGCGGCTCCGGGCCCTTCTCGAGGACGCCGACGAGCGCGTCCCGGGCCGGGCTCCGATCCACCCAGTGCCCGGCCATGAACGCCACGTCGGCGAGGGTGGCGGCGACCGGCTCGGGCGCCACCTGGAGCAGCGCGAAGAGGACGAACGGCGTCACTTGCCCTTCTTCCTCATCATGGCTTCGATCGTGCTCCGCGCGCGGTCCTCGTGGAACTTCTTCAGGACCTCGCGCACCTGCGGGTGCGTGGCGGTGATCTCGTCGAGGTTCTTCTTCTTCAGCTCGAGCACCTCGCAGTAGGACGCCGCCACGAGCGTCGCGGTGCGGGGCTTGCCGGTGAGCGCCGAGATCTCGCCGAAGAAGTCGCCCTCCACGAGCGTGTGGACCTTCGTGTAGTGGCCCGAGGGGTTGCGCACGAACGCCTTCACGCTGCCGGTCGAGAGGATGAACAGGCTGTCTCCGGGCGCGCCCTCGGCCACCAGGACGTCGCCCGGCTCGAAGGTGAGCAGCTCGAGGCCGTGGATCACCGCTGCCAGGTCCTGCTCCGAAAAACCCTGGAAGAGCGGGGTCGAGAACATGGCGTCGCCGCCCTTCGCGGACGCCGACTCCTCCTCGGCGGCGGCGAGGTAGGCCAGGTCCTCGTCCGAGTCGGCCGCGACGGTCGGCAGGATCTCCGGTTCGGGCTCCAGGCGGAGCGGAGTTGCAGCCTCAATCCCCAGGTCGGGGCCGGCCGCCATGCCGAGCTCGGGGCCGCGCGCCAGCGGGTCGGCGGACGGATCGAACTCCTCGAGGCCGAAGGCCGGCTCCGCTCCCCCGCGTGTAGGCGCGCTGGAGTCCGCGGCTCGCGTCTTCTCCCGGATCAGGTGCGCCAGTCGCTCCTCGACGTCACGCCGCCCGGGGGAGACTTTCTCGATCCGCTTCAGGATCGCGATGGCCTTGGCGGCGAAGCCGTCCTGGGCATGCTCGTCGGCGAGGCCCATGAGGATGGGCGCCGCATCCTTGCCGCGGTTCGCCAGGACCAGCGTGTCGGCGAGCTGCAGGCGCAGGCGCTGGTCCTTGGGACGCGCCTTGAGGTGCTTCTGGAGGAGCTCGACGGCCTTGCCGTACTGCTTCTTCGCGATGAGGTCCTGCGCGGACTCGGCCATGTCGGATCGAGATGTCTTATAGCACGGGCCTCTAAAGTTGACTTTTTTGTCTAGATTCAATAGCATCGAGCCTGTCAACGGGAAGTCACGCGGGATGAGCCGAGAAACCACTACCCTTCAGGACTTTACGAACAAGGAGTACGGGGCGGGATTCGTCACGGACATCGAATCCGAGACGGTTCCGCCTGGGCTGAACGAGGACATCGTCCGTCTCATCTCGCGGAAGAAGAACGAGCCCGCGTTCCTGCTGGAGTGGCGGCTCAAGGCGCTGCGTCACTGGCTCACGATGACGGAGCCCACCTGGGCGAACGTGAAGTACGGCCCGATTGACTACCAGTCGATCGTCTACTACGCGGCGCCCAAGCAGAAGAAGGACGCTCCCAAGAGCCTCGACGAGGTGGACCCGAAGCTGCTCGAGACCTTCGAGAAGCTGGGCATCCCGCTGCGCGAGCGCGAGAAGCTGGCCGGCGTCGCCGTCGACGCGGTCTTCGACAGCGTCTCCGTGGCCACCACCTTCAAGGAGAAGCTCGAGGAGGTCGGCGTCATATTCTGCAGCTTCTCGGAGGCCGTGCAGAAGCGCCCGGACCTCGTCGAGAAGTGGCTGGGCACGGTCGTCCCCTACACCGACAACTTCTTCGCCTCCCTCAACTCGGCGGTCTTCTCCGACGGCTCCTTCTGCTACATCCCGCGGGGCGTGCGCTGCCCGATGGAGCTCAGCACCTACTTCCGCATCAACGCCGCCAACACCGGACAGTTCGAGCGCACCCTGATCGTGGCCGAGCCGGGCAGTTACGTGAGCTACCTCGAGGGCTGCACGGCGCCGATCCGCGACGAGAACCAGCTCCACGCCGCGGTGGTCGAGCTCGTGGCGCTCGACGACGCCCAGATCAAGTACTCGACCGTGCAGAACTGGTACCCCGGCGACAAGGACGGCAAGGGCGGCATCTACAACTTCGTCACGAAGCGCGGCAAGTGCCTGGGCCGCAACTCGAAGATCTCCTGGACCCAGGTCGAGACGGGCTCGGCGATCACCTGGAAGTACCCCGGCTGCCTGCTCGTGGGCGACAACTCGGTCGGCGAGTTCTACTCGGTCGCGGTGACCAACAACCGCCAGCAGGCCGACACCGGGACCAAGATGATCCACCTCGGGAAGAACACGCGCTCCACGATCGTCTCCAAGGGCATCTCGGCGGGGCATGGCCAGAACAGCTATCGCGGCCTGGTCAAGATCGCGAAGGCCGCCGACGACGCGCGCAACTACTCCCAGTGCGACTCGCTCCTGCTCGGGGACAAGTGCGGCGCCCACACCTTCCCCTACATCGAGGTGCTCAACTCCACGGCGAAGATGGAGCACGAGGCCTCGACCTCGAAGATCGGCGAGGACCAGATCTTCTACTTCCAGCAGCGCGGGATCTCCGCGGAGGACGCGGTCAACATGATCGTGAACGGCTTCTGCAAGGAGGTCTTCAAGGAGCTGCCCATGGAGTTCGCCGTGGAGGCGCAGAAGCTCCTGGGCGTGAGCCTGGAGGGGTCGGTCGGATGAGGGGCGCGAGCCGGGGAGACACGGAGCGCTGATGCTGGACGTCCGGAACCTCCACGCGCGCGTGGGAGACCGCGAGATCCTCAAGGGGCTGAGCCTCCGGGTGAACGCAGGCGAGGTCCACGCCATCATGGGGCCGAACGGCTCGGGGAAGAGCACGCTCGCCCACGTCCTCGCCGGGCGTCCCGGCTACACGGTGACGCGCGGGGACGTGCTGTACCGCGGGCGCAACCTGCTCGAGATGAGCCCCGAGGAGCGCGCCCGGGAGGGCGTGTTCCTCGCCTTCCAGTACCCCGTCGAGATCCCAGGCGTCAGCAACGTCTACTTCCTCAAGGCCGCGCTCAACGCGATCCGCAAGCACCGCGGCCAGGCCGAGCTCGACGCCATGGACTTCCTGAACCTGGTCAAGGAGAAGGCGCGCGTCGTCGACATCGACGAGAGCCTCGTCAAGCGACCGGTCAACGAGGGCTTCTCGGGGGGCGAGAAGAAGCGCAACGAGATCTTCCAGATGGCGATCCTCGACCCGCGCCTCGCGATCCTGGACGAGACCGACTCTGGCCTCGACATCGACGCGCTCCAGGTGGTGGCGCGCGGCGTCAACCAGCTCCGCGACTCGGAGCGGGCCATGGTCGTCGTGACCCACTACCAGCGGCTCCTCAACTACATCGTGCCCGACTTCGTCCACGTTCTGATGGAGGGCCAGATCGTCCGCTCCGGCGGCAAGGAGCTGGCCCTCGAGCTCGAGTCCAAGGGCTACGCCTGGCTCGACAAGGAGCCCGCCGGGAGCTCGCGATGAGCGGAGCGGCCGCCCCGGTCGACGTCTTCCGGCAGGCGTTCGAGGCGCGGGCGGGCGGAAGGGCGCCCGCGTGGCTGGGAGCGCTCCGGGAGCAGGCCTTCTCGCGCTACGCGGCCAAGGGCCTGCCCACGACCCGTGACGAGGAGTGGAAGTACACGAGCGTGCAGCCCATCGCGCAGACCGCGTTTTCCGAGCCGACTGGATACGAGGCCTCCACGAGCGACCTGGTCCAGGCGGGCTTCGTGGACCTGGGCGGACCTCTCGCGGTGTTCGTGAACGGGCGACTCCACGTGGGTCGCTCGCGGCTTCCTCACGACGGGCTGCGGGTTTCGGGCCTCCGGGAGGCTGTCGAGAGCGCGCCGGCGCGCCTCGAAGGACGGTTGGGGCGGGAGGCGGCCGACCGCACACCGTTCGCGGCGCTCAACACCGCCCTCGCCGAAGACGGCGCGGTGGTGGAGGTCGCTGCCGGCTCCGTGACCGCCGAGCCGCTCCAGCTCGTCTTCTATTCGAGCGCCGCGGCGGCCCGGCCCTCGTCCACGCACCCCCGCGTGCTGGTCCTCGCGGGGCGCGGCTCCGAGGCCACCGTGGTCGAGACCCACGTCGGCCGGGGCGTCTACCTGACGAATGCCGTCACCGAGCTCCTGCTCGAGGACGGCGCGCGCCTCGATCACGTGAAGCTGCAGCGCGAGAGCGAGGCGGCGTTCCACGTCGCGCTCGTCGCTGCGGCGCTCGGCCGGGACGCCCGCCTCGTGCAGCACCACGTCTCGCTGGGCGCGCGCCTCGGCCGGGCCGACATCGAGGCCCGCTTCGAGGGCGAAGGCGCCGAGTGCGCGATGTACGGCCTCTTCCACGCGGACGGCGAGCGCCTGACCGACACCCACACGCGCCTCGACCACGCCGTGCCCCGGGCCACCAGCCAGGAGCTCTACAAGGGCATCCTCGACGGCCGGGCCCGAGGCGTCTTCCACGGCCGCATCGTGGTGCGGAAGGACGCCCAGAAGACGAGCGCGTACCAGACCAACAAGAACCTGCTGCTGTCGAGGCACGCGCTGGTCCAGTCGACGCCCCAGCTCGAGATCCTGGCCGACGACGTCAAGTGCAAGCACGGCGCGACCACGGGGCAGCTCGAGGAGGGCGCGCTCTTCTACCTGCGCTCCCGCGGCCTGGGCGAGGGCGCCGCGCGGAGCCTGCTCACCCACGCGTTCGCGAGCGACGTGACCCACCGCCTGCCCCACCCCGCGCTCCGCGACGCCGTGGCCGCGCACCTGCACGTCCGCCTGGGCGGGGGGCGGGAGATCGAGGAGGCGGCGCTGTGAGTGTCCTCGAGACGGGTCGGCAGAAGGACGCGCTGGACGTCGCGCAGGTGCGGGCGGACTTCCCCATCCTCGCCGCAAAGGCCCACGGCAAGCCCCTGGTGTTCCTGGACAGCGCGGCCTCCGCCCAGAAGCCGCGCGCCGTGATCGAGGCCGAGGCCAGGATGTACGCCGAGAGCTACGCGAACGTCCACCGCGGCGTGTACGAACTCTCGGTCAAGGCGACCGACGCGTACGAGGGCGCCCGCGCCACGGTCCAGCGCTTCCTGAACGCCGCCTCGACGAGGGAGATCGTGTTCGTGCGCGGCACCACCGAGGCCGTGAACCTCGTGGCCGGCAGCTACGGCCGCAAGCACGTCGGCGCGGGCGACGAGGTCCTGATCACGGGCCTCGAGCACCACTCGAACATCGTGCCCTGGCAGCTCCTGTGCGAGGCGACGGGAGCGCGGCTGCGCGTCGTGCCGATCACCGACGCCGGCGAGGTGCCTCTCGACGAGGTGGAGCGGCTGATCTCGGCACGCACCCGGATCGTGTCGGTCGCGCACGTCTCGAACGCCCTGGGGACGCTCCTGCCCGTGAAGGAGATCGTCCGCGTCGCCCATGGCAGGGGCGTCCCGGTGTTCGTGGACGGCGCGCAGTCGGCGCCCCGCCTCCCGATCGACGTGCGCGAGATCGGCTGCGACTTCTTCGCGTTCTCGGGCCACAAGGCCTACGGCCCTTCCGGCATCGGCGCGCTCTACGCGCGGGCCGAGCACCTCGAGGCCATGCCGCCCTGGCAGGGCGGCGGCGACATGATCGCTTCGGTCAGCTTCGAGAGGACGACCTACAACGAGATCCCCTACAAGTTCGAGGCGGGCACGCCGAACATCGCCGGCGCTGTCGGCCTGGGCGCCGCCCTCGACTACCTGACGGGCCTGGGCCTCGAGCGGGTGGCCGCCCACGAGGACGACCTGCTCCGCTACGGCACCGACGCCCTGAGCGCGATCCCGGGCCTCACCCTGGTGGGCACGGCGCGCCACAAGGCGGGCGTGCTCAGCTTCGTCCTCGACGGCGTGCACCCGCACGACATCGGAACGGTCCTCGACTACGAGGGCATCGCGATCCGCACCGGCCACCACTGCGCGCAGCCCGTCATGGACCGCTTCGGCCTGCCAGCCACGGCCCGGGCGTCGCTCGGCGTCTACAACACCCGCGAGGACATCGACGCCCTCGCCGCCGGGATCCGCAAGGTGCAGGAGATGTTCCGGTGAGCGAGCTCCGGGAGCTGTACCAGGAGCTCATCCTCGACCACAGCAAGAACCCGCGGAACCTGCGCGAGATCGCCGGGGCGCGCCACGCCGACGGGAACAACCCGCTGTGCGGCGACAAGGCCACGATCTACGTGAAGCTGAAGGGCGACCTGATCGAGGACGTGAGCTTCGTCGGGCGCGGCTGCTCCATCTCCACCGCCTCCGCCTCGATGATGACCGAGGCCTTGAAGGGCAGGACCACCGCCGAGGCCGAGGCGCTCTTCGAGCGCTTCCACGACCTCGTCACCGGCGACCCCTCGAAGCCGCACAGAGACGCCCAGGGCCTGGGCAAGCTCGCGGTCTTCGCCGGCGTGTGCGAGTTCCCGGTGCGCGTGAAGTGCGCGGCGCTGGCCTGGCACACGTTGCGCGCGGCGCTCAAGGACGAGAGCGCGCCGGTCTCGACGGAGTGAGGCGATGAGGGAGGCGCGCACCGTCACGCGGGACGTCGAGGTCGCGGCGATCCCCTACGGCGAGAAGGTCGAGCTGAAGGCCGGCCAGACCGTCTTCATCACCCAGTCCCTGGGCGGCTCGCACACGGTCATGACCGACATGGGCTACATGGTCCGCGTCGAGGGCAAGGACGCCGACGCGATCGGCGAGACGCCGGTGAAGCCGCTCACGGTCGAGGACATGGCCGGGCGCAGCGTGGAGCAGATGGCCTGGGACCAGCTCAAGACGTGCTACGACCCGGAGATCCCCGTGAACATGGTGGACCTGGGCCTCGTGTACGCGTGCGAGGCCAAGAAGACCGAGGACGGCGGCGACAGGATCACGGTGCGCTTCACGTTGACGGCCCCCGGCTGCGGCATGGGCGACTACCTGCGCGAGGACATCCGCGCCAAGCTGCTGCAGATCCCCGGGGTGAAGCAGGTGGACGCGGAGATCGTCTTCGACCCGCCCTGGAACCAGGCCATGATGTCCGACGCCGCGCGCCTCCAGCTGGGGCTCATGTAGCCATGAAGTTCTCGTCCCAGGAGGAGTACGGCCTGCGCTGCCTGGTGCAGCTCGCGAGGAGCGCGCCGAAGAGCCTGACCATCGCCGAGCTGGCCCAGGCCCAGGGGATCACGGTGCCCAACGTGGGCAAGATCCTGCGCGTGCTGCGGACCGGCGGGCTCGTGAAGAGCACCCGCGGCCAGGCGGGCGGCTACACGCTGTCCCGCGCGCCCGAGGAGATCTCGATCCGGCAGGCCCTCGCCGTCCTCGGCGAGCGGATCTTCGACTCGAGCTTCTGCGACCGCCACGCCGGGATCGAGGCCCTCTGCCTGAACATGGGCGACTGCTCCATCCGCCCCGTGCTGCGCCAGGTCCAGGACGCCATCGACCAGGTGCTCTCGCAGCTCACGCTCAAGAGCCTCGTCGCCAGCGAGCGCGAGGTCGCGGTCGTCGCGGTCAGCCCGCGCGCCGTGCTGCTGCCCGTCGCGCGAAACTAGATCGCGCGCGAGCCTACAGCTCGCGCCACGGGATCGCCTGGACGCGATCCGTGAGCTGCTGCGCGCGCGGGATGCGGCACACCAGGAAGCCCTGCCTGGCGCGGCCTGGATAGGCATCGAGGAACAGCTCGAGGTGTCGCGCGTCCGGGGGCCGCGGGTTCTCGGTCCACTTGGCTTCGATCGGCACGTCGCGCCGCGGCGTCACCAGCACCGCGTCCACCTCCGCGCCGTGGCGCGTGCGCCAGAAGCAGACGCGGTGCCCGCGTCCGAGATAGCTGGTGCGTGCGATCAGCTCGAGCACCACCCACTGCTCGAACAGGGCGCCCTTCTCCGTCTTCAGCAAATCCCGGGAGAGAGGCAGCTCCGCCGCGGCGTTCCGCACGCCGAGATCGAAGAAGAAGAAGCGCGGCGGCGCAGGGCGGTCTGGAGCAGCCGCGGACGGTACAACCGCTTGCTCATATGTTTATGCCGCTGATTTTACAATGACATGTGGTTCAGACGCACGTGGCCCGCCGCCGCAACCGTGCCCATTGGCGTGGTCGAGGGCGTGCTCGGGCCCTCGCGCACGATCTCGCGCCGGGCGCCTGACGCCCGGCTTCAGCGCGCGGGTGTCGGCGGCAGGTCGTTCCAGTTCAGGATCGCGTTCCACACCAGGCGGAAGTCCGACTCGGTCTGGCAGCGGTGGATCGGGTCGAAGTCGAACGCGACCACGCGGCCCTTGCCGACCTCGATGTCGAGCACGGCCGGCTTGCCGGAGAGCTCGTTGCCGCCCTTGATCCCGCCGCTCACCACGAGGGGCGGCTCCTTGCCGCTCTTGTCCCCCTCGTCCTTCTCGGGCTCCTCCTCGTCGTCCTTCGGGATCTTCGTGCCCCACTGCAGGACGATGCGGCCCTCGTCCACGCGGCGCACCTGGTACACCGGCTCGCCGGCGCGGAAGACCGACGTCGTCTCGGGGTAGCCGTAGGCGATCGGGTGGTCCGGCCGCCGGAAGCGGACGCGCAGTTCGCTGCCCGGGTTCTTGAGCTCCTTGACGGTCGCGCGGCGCACGTCGCGGGCGATCCCGCCGTCGAGGGGCAGCGTGCTCGCGCCGCCCAGCGTCACCAGCACGCCGCCCTTCCTGACGAAGTCCTCGAGGTTCCCGATCCCGCCCCAGGTAAGGCCGCCCGTCATGTCGCGGGTCGCCGTCGGCGTGCCGTGGGTCGTGAACTGCGCCGTGTTCGTGAAGGCGAGCGGCGCGTGGCGCAGGTCGATTCCGGTCACGATGCCCTTCAGGCTCTGGCCCGTGTTCGGGTAGAGGATGACGTCGAAGCGCTCGCGCAGGCCGCCCCGGCGCACGTCCTCGTCCATGATCAGCGTGTACGGGATCCTCTGCTCGTCGAAGATCATGCGCACCCAGCCCGCCGACTGGGTGTCGTTCCACGTCTGCAGCACCGCGAGCCGCGGCGGGTCCAGCAGGTGTCGCTGGACGTCGGGCGCGGCCGCGGCCGATTCGACGTCGATCGCGAGCTCGGCCGCCACGCTCTCGAGCGCCGAGCGCAGCCCCGGCTGCGACGGGAGAATCCAGGTGCCGGCGGGATAGTCCGTGCCGGCGTGAGCGAAGGCCCTCTCGGCGGCCTCCACCTTGAAGCCCGCTAGGCGCACGCGCGCGGCGAGCAGCCCCTCCTGGCCGGAGTCGCGCACCAGGTAGAACGCCGCATCGCCCGACACCTGTCCCTTGTAGGCGATCGGGGCGGTCACGGCGTCGAGTGCGACCGTGGCCACGGACTCGTCCTCGATGGCCTTCACCTCCACTCCCAGCGACTGCGGCAGCGCCCAGGCGACGTCGTCATAGGCGTCATAAGGCGCCTTGTCCGCGGGATACTTCTGCGGCGTGAGCAGGTCCAGCGCGAAGCCGCGGTAGGGCTGGTCCATGCGCACCACGAACGTTCCGGCCGGGTAGTCGCCCTCCTTGACCTTGAAGGCGTCCCGCGCGCGAGAGACCTCGATGCCGTGCTCGCGCAGCAGGTTGACGAGCCGCGCGAGGCGCTTCCTGTCGTCCTGTTTCTCGGGGATCACGATCGCGTAGGGCTTCTCGCTTCCGCCCTTGCGCACGGCGCTCGCACCGCGCCGCCAGAAGTTGCGCAGCATCTCGGATGCATTGCGGGCCGTGTACTGCAGCGCCGCGAGCACGGCGGTCTCCATGTAGTTCGTGTTGTTGCGCAGCGACCATTTGAGCTTCTTCGGCGGCGGCACCATCCGGTACCAGTCGCGCTCGGTCACTGGCCGGCCGGTGTAGCGGTTGCGCTCGCCGTCGATCACGCGCTCGACGGTCTCCGCGGTGGCGTTGCCGAAGGTCTCGTAGCCGCGGCTGAGGCCGTTGTGGTTGATGGCCGGGGAGTCCTGGTAGACCTGCGCGAAGCCTTCGCCGAAGCCGTAGGTCCAGACGCCCGGCAGCCCCATCGCGGTGAGCGTGGCCACCTCCTGGAACGCGATCGTGTGCCACTCGCTGTAGATGCTCGGGTCGAGATTCGTGTTGTAGGGGCCGGTGCCGGTCCAGATCGAAAGGAGCGGCACCGACTCGTGCAGGTCGTGCATCACCAGCGGCAGCCACTTCAGGTACGCGTCCTGGGTGGCCCGGGTCAGCGCCAGCTTGCGCTGGATGCCGTCGCGGTTGTTGTCGTGGCGCACGTACTTGCCCCAGTAGGGCGGCGACAGCGGCGGCAGGTTCTCCCAGTCGGTCCTGCCCTTGAGGTGGCGGTAGAACCAGTCGACCATGCGGTCGCGGCCGTCGGGCTCGGCGACCGGGTTGATCAGCACCACCAGCCGGTCGCGGATCTCGCGGATCCAGGGCGCGTCCGAGACGGCGAGCCGGTGGGCGAGTTCCATCAGCATCTCGGGCGAGCCGGTCTCGCCCGAGTGGAGGCCGCCGTGGAGCAGGTAGAAGGGCTTGAGGGACGCGATGCGCTCTTCCGCCCCGCGCTCGTCGATGCGGCGGGGATCTGCCAGCTCGGCCATTGCCTGGCGCGCGGCCTCGGCGGCGGCGAGCGCCTGCTCGTCGCCGACCATGACGAGGAGGATCTCGCGGCCCTCCTCGGACCGGCCGATCACCTCGACGCGCACGCGGCGCGTGGCGGTGGCGAGGGCCCGATAGTAGGAGTAGATCTTCGTCGTGTTCGAGAGCTCGCCCGGCGCGCCGACGATGTGGCCGAGATGCTTCGTGGGCGAGGGCACGCCCGGCTTGTCGGGCACGTACGCCACCCACGGCGTCACGAAGCGCGGCTCGGTGGTGGCCGCCGCGATCGCCTCGCGCGAGCCCGGTTCCTCGACGTCGGGGGACTGCGCATGGGCGGGCAGGGCCATTGGAGCGAGCGCGGCGAACGCGAGCGGGAGCACGCGGACCGGAACCATCGCGGGGCCTCCGAGGAATCGGCGGACGCTATCCCCGGCCCCGCAATGATGTCAACCTGATCAGCGCCCTCCCGGCGGCTTCTCCTTCGGGCGCTCCTTCTCCTTCTTCTTCTTGTCGGCGCCGCGGTCGTCGGCGGTGCGGCGCTCGCTCGGCGCCTCGCGCTCCCGGCGCGCCTGCTCGCGCTGGGCCTCGAGCTGCTGGCGCTCCCGCTGCTGCCGCTCGTCGACTGCGCGGTGCTCCTGGCCGTGGCGCCGGTCGAGCTCGTCCGCGGCCTGCGGCGGCGGCCGCCGGATCTCCTGGCGGTGGCGCGCCTCGATGGCCTCGCGCTCGCGCGCCTGGCGCCTCTCGAGCTCCTCGCGCTGGCGCTCCCGCTCCTCGCGCTCGCGCGCGATGCGCTTCTCCTGCTCGCGGCGGTCGGCCTCCCGCTGCCGCTCCAGCTCGCGCTGGCTCGCGAGCTGGCGCTCGTGCTCGGCCTTGCGCTGCTTCTCCGCCTCGCGCTGCTTCTCGAGCTCACGCTGGTGCTCGAGCTGTCGGCGCTCCTCGGCGTCACGCGTCGTCGCCACGGCGTCCCTGCGCTCGTCGTCCCTCGCCAGGGGCCGTCCGAGACGCTTGCCCTGGGGCGGCGCCTGCTCGGCGCGCCCGGCCTGGCGGCGCACCGCCGGACGGAAGACCTCGACGCGGTCGGCCTTGACGTCGACGCGGCGCGCGTCGCGGACGGAGCGGACCTCCACGGCGCGGACCCGCCGCACGGCCCGGTGCGTGGCGCGCTCGACGCGGTCCACGCTCAGGCTGCGGTTCACCACGCGGCCGCCCGAGAGGTTGTAGCTCGTGACGTTCTGGGTCACGTTCACGATGGTGACGTTGCGGCTCACGGGCACGGCGCGCCGGCCGACGTCGCGGTCCAGGAAGGAGCGCTCGCTGACGAAGCAGTACCGGTGCGGCTCGATGTAGCGGTCGAACTGCACGGCGCCGACGCGGAAGCCGACGCCGACCTCCCAGCGCACCCCGGGCGACAGCGGCGCCCAGCCGACGTAGCCGCCTCCGCTGCGGAACGAGACCCAGGCCGGGGCCCAGTCGTAGCCCGGCACCCAGACCCAGCCGAGGGCTGGATCCCAGTCCCAGCGGCCGTAGTGGTACACGGCCCAGGCATAGGGCTCGTCGGAAGCCCACAGCCACCCGTACTCGTCGGTCCAGACCCAGTGGCCGACGGTATACGGACGCCACCCGGAGCTGACGCGGGGGCTCCACACCCAGCCGTGGTCGTCGACCTCGTACCAGCGACCGTGGGGCGAGAGGTCGTTGTAGAAGAATCCGATGTCCACTTCGAGAGACGAGCCGTGCGGAGCGGCGGACACAGGCAGCCCTATGGTCGACCCGAGAATGAGTGCGGCCCCGCAGGCACGGAGGGAGCGGTCCCACCACATGAAGCACCTCCTGGCTTGGGCGCCCGCCTTCATGAATCTTCGGAGCGGATGACGGTCGCGGGCGGGGCCTCAGGCGGCCCTCGGAGGAGGACCGAGCAAGGGCCGTGCCCTCACGCCCAAGCGCCGCGTGACGCGAGTCACACGGCGGACCTACCCGAAGCGCTTGGGCTCCCAGCGCAGGCCCAGCATGAGGAGGCGCTGGATCAGCTCGTCGTAGGGGATGCCGGCGGCCCGCGCCGACTCCGCGAAGTCCTCGTCCCGGGCCAGCTCCGGGTTGGGGTTGGCCTCCAGCACCCAGGGCTCGCCGGTCTCGGCGAGGCGCAGGTCGATGCGCGCGTAGCCGTTCAGCATCAGCGTGCGGTACACGCGCCGGCACAGCGTGACGATGCGCGCCGCGACGGCGGGCGGCAGCTCCTTGGCCTCCCCGCTCACGATGCCGCGCCGACGCTGATACGTCAGGCTCCACTTGAGGCGCTCGGTTGCGATACGGCGCTGCTCCTCGGGCATGTTCGTGAACTGGAGCTCCCACACCGGCAGCACCGTGAGCCGGGCGCTGCCGAGGATGCCCACGTACAGCTCGCGCCCCTCGACGTAGGTCTCGACCAGCGCGTCGGTGCCGACGCTCTCGTGGATGAAGCGCACGCGCTCGGCCAGCTTCTCGTCGTTCTCGACGACCGAGGCCTGCGATATTCCGATCGAGGCGTCGAGGGTCGCGGACTTCACGATCAGCGGGAAGGCCAGCCGCTTGGGACGCCGCACCGGCCGGCCGCGCAGGATCACCGTGAAGTCCGTCACGGGCACACGGTGGTAGGAGAGCAGCTTCTTGGCGATGGCCTTGTCCCGCGCCAGCAGCAGCCCCCGGGCGTTGCAGCCCGTGTAGGGCACCTTCATCAGCTCGAGGAAGGCCACCACGTTGTGGTCGAAGGTGGCCACCTCGTCGAAGGCCTCGATCAGGTTGAAGGCGATGTGCGGCTGGAACTCGCTGAGGGCGTGGCGGATCGGGGTCAGGTCGCCGCCGACGCCCAGCGGCAGCACTTCGTGGCCGAGACCTCGCAGCGTCTTGACCACGTCGAACTCGGTCTTCCAGGCGGAGGCGCGCGCCTCCTCCTCGCGGGCGCCCGCGGGGGGCACGCTGCCCTCGTACATGAGCGCGAGCACGCGCAGCCTGCGCGCCGCCTTCACAGCGGCAGCCGGTGCCCGCCGCGGCGCAGGCGGGCCATGATCTGGGCGGTCACGAGGGTGGTGAACTCCAGCTCGGCCTCGGGCTCGCCGGAGGCGAGGCGCAGGTCCAGCTCCCGGCAGCGGTCGATCATGGCCTCCAGCACGTGGTCGATGAGGTACTGGTACTGGCCGGTCCAGCGCTGGACGCGGCGCCTCACCGCGCGGCGGATCCGCGAGAGGAACGTCGCCGCCGGAATCCCGGCATGGTCGCCGCCGAAGACGCGGCGCAGGTAGCCATCGTACGCGTCGCGGTCGTCGACGCCGTAGTGCCGGCGCCGCCGCTGGTAGTGGCGCCGCAGCGTGCGCCGCAGGGTGTGCAGGGCGTAGGGCGTGCGCCGGGAGCGGACGAGGGGCGGGCGCCCGGCGAGGCCCCGAACGACCTTCTCGACGTACTCGAGCTTCCGCAGGGCCGGCCAGCCGGCGTAGCGCTCCCTCCAGCCGGAGCTGGGCTGGAGCCAGGTCGCGAAGGTCTCGGCGAAGTCCTCGTCGGGGTGGCTCTGGGCGTACCAGCCCTCGAGGTGGCGGACGTAGCTTCGGCTGTAGGGCTTGGGCGCGTAGGAGTCGGGATAGGGCTCCGAGGTGCTGCCGAACAGCTCGCGACGCCTCGGGCGGCGGCGAAGGACGTAGGCGTTCTCGACGGCGTGGCCCGCCTCGTGGCGCAGGATCTTCATGCACCATTCCCGCGTGCCGCCCTCGACCTCGAGCATCTGTGCATGCTCCAGGCGGGCGAGGCGCGGGTGGGCCAGGTAGAAGGGAATTGCGATGCCCGGGACGCCGTCCGGGCAGAACCACTCGTCGGAGAGCCAGAAATGCGGGCGGAACGCCAGTCCCTGGGCTTCGATCTCGCGCAGGACCTCGGCGATCCGGTCCTCGAGGCCGCTGCCTTCGATCCGCAGATCCAGATCGCTGAGCCTGAGATCGAGAAGCCGCTCGTCGTCCCATTCCGCCCAGACCGAGGGCGGCAGCAGCGTCCGGGGAGCGTCCACGCGGGCAGGCTACGTCGCCGCCGCCTGCCGGGTCAAACCCGTGTAGAATCAGCCTTCGCGGGATGCGCCCGGGGTCCCCCCCCTCCGGGGGTGTCGCCGCTCGCCTCAGGAAGGGGCCGGAGATGGCAGCAGCCCGGAGCGTCCGGATCATGGTCGTGGACCACGACGCTCGCGTCCACCGGCTGTTCGAGCGCGCCCTTCCCTCTCCCGAGTTCGAGCTTCACGTCTTCGAGGATCCCTGCGCCGCCCTCGTCGACCTGCAGGCCCTGGACCCCGACATCGTCGTCTGCGCCGACAAGATGCCCGGCATCGAGGCCGGCGACTTCGTGCGCGGCATCCGCGCCACGGGCCGCTATCGAGACCTCGTGTTCCTCGTCCTCGCGAACAACCCGCTCAGCCGCAGAGAGGTGGAGCTGGTGCTGGGGCCGCGGGACGCCTGTCTGCTGAAGCCGGTGCCGGTGCCGTCCCTGCTGCAGCGCCTGCGCCAGGTCTCGCCCCGCGAGTCGCCTCCCCAGCGGGGCGGGCTCTCGGGGCACACCGACCGCCACGGGCTCCTGGGGCTCCTGAAGCTCTGCGAGGACGCCCGTCTCACCGGCCGCTTCCGGCTTGAGAGCCGCGGCCGCGAGGTCTGGGTGGACTGGCTCGCCGGCACGCCCGTGGCCAGCGGAGCCAGGCCCGAGGAGAAGGACCGCTCCGCCCACGAGACGCTCCTGGAACTGGAGAGCGGACGCTACGCTTTCGAGCCCCAGCCGGTCGAGGCGGGCAAGGACGGCGGCGGGCCCAGGGGCGCGTTCGCCGCCAGCGGCAGCGGGATGGCGGGGCGCTTCTCGGTGGTCGAGAAGGACACCCGCCGCTACCAGGTCTACACCGAGGCGTTCCACGCCCCCAACTTCACGGTGACGACGGTGGTGGCGGTGTTCGGCCAGGGTCTGCGCAAGATCGACACGGTCTGGCCGCACCCGATGAAGCGCGATGCCGACGCCGACGCGGTGCGCGAGCAGGTCGAGCAGCAGCACGAGCGCGTGCTGCAGCTCGTCCAGGACGGCGGCCTCGTTCCCGCCTCGCGTCGCAAGATCTGGGACGTGGCCGGCGGGGGCGTGGAGGGCTCGATCCTGGTCTGGGTGATGTCCCTGCTCCGGGAGATGGTGCGCGAGCGGATCGGGCTCGTGCCGACGATCGGTCTGCTCCGCCAGAGCCGCCGTGAGCTCCTGGCGGGCCACGTGGGCCTGAAGGGCTTCAATGTGGACGAGGCCGGCCACATCACGGTTCGCTCCGGCGAGGAGTCCACGCGTGCGACGCTCACCGGCTTCCGCCTGCCGAAGGGGGCCGTCGAGGGCATCGCGGCCTGGGCCACCCTGTTCCGGGCCGAGGCCGCCTTGCTCGCCGGTTCACCGCGCCTGCCCTCGGTGCGTCGGGCCACGCGCATGCTCGCCGAGGACCTGGAGCGCGTGGGCTTCTACGCCGCCCTCGAGGAGGACAGCCGGGCCCGCGTCTAGCGCTTCTTGCGGGAGCGCGCCTTGGGGCGCTTCCGCGCGGGCCGGCGCGCGGCCTTGCGCGAGAGCTTGCGGGCGGCCGTCTTCTTCCTCGGCTTCCTCGACCGGGCGCCGTAGCGCTCGGCTCCCATGAGATGAAGGGAGACGTAAGGGGCGTCGCCGACGACCCAGGAGTCGTGCCCCGGGGGCACGTGAAAGAGGTCGCCCGGCTCGAGCACGACCTCCTGGCCCGTTCCGTCCATCCGGACCGCCGCGCGGCCCGAGATCACGAAGCCCACGTGCTCGACGGTGCAGCTCGACAAGCCCGCACCCGGCCCGACGTGCTGGGACCAGCGCCAGCCGGGCTCGTAGCGCGCGCGCCCGAGGGTCATCGGGCCGACGTGGAGGACTTCGAAGCCCCCCTTCTCGAACTCGCGGCGCTCGTCGGGCGCGCCGAAGCGCTTGACGACGACCTTGTCCATGGGCATTGGCCCCCGTGGCTGGCGTCGGCGTTCGTATAGCAGGACCCCCGGCCCATGTAAAGCCCGCCCCGGGCCGCCGTGCTAGAGGTAGTGACGCTCGGCGCGGCGCAGGGCCTTGTAACGGGCGAATGCCGCCCGCTCGCTCTCGAGGCCCAGGGCGGAGCGCCACGTGCTGCCCCGGAAGGTATGGGCGAGCATGCGACGCGCGTGGCGCAGGACGAACCAGGGGCTGTGGCGGAGCGCCACGGGGAAGTGGCGGAGCTTCATGTGGCGCTCCGCCCGCCAGCGCAGGAACTCGATCTCGTCGGCGTCGAGGTGCTCGTTGCGCACGACGGCCGTGGTGCCGTCGTACTCGGACACGTCCTCGCTGCCGATCAGGCCCCTCTGGGCCAGGTCCTGTGTCATGGGCGTCGCCGGATATGGGGTCGGGTGCTGGATGTAGGGCCAGTCGACGTTGCTGCGGGCGAAGTCGAGGTTGGCCTCGACCGCCTCGCGCGTGTCGCCGGGGTTCCCCACGATGAGCCCGCCGACGACGAGCAGGCCGTGGCGATGGAGAGCGTCGATCGCCGCCTGCGTGGCGTTGCCGACACGCCGCCCGTGCTCGCGCCGGGCGTTCTTGGCGCTGGCCTTCAGGAAGCCCAGGTCCGCATCGAGCACGTTCTCGATGCCGAGGAAGACGTAGCGGAAGCCGGCCTCCTTCATGAGCGGCACGAGGGTCGCTCCCGCGGAGGCGATCGAGGAGGTCATGGCCTGGACCAGGTACTCGACGCGATGAAGGCGGGCCTCGACGATCGCGCGGAGCAGCTCCTCGAAGCGGCCCACGTCGAGGGTGATGTTGTCGTCGACCAGGAACACGGCGCGGGCGCCGCGGTCGCGCGCGTCGCGGATGTCGTCCAGCACGCGGCCGAGCGGAAAGGGATGGAAGTTGCGGCCGCGCATCTCGACGATCGAGCAGAAGCTGCAGTCGAAAGTGCAGCCGCGGGAGGTCTCGACGACGTCGACCTGACGCCCGAGCAGCGTGTAGCCGCCGAGCACGCGGGCCGCGCGGTTCGGCGGGCGGACCTCGCCGGCCTCGGGCCGGCTCACGGGCCGCGGCGGGTTCGTGACCCAGCGCCCGCCGCTCCGGTGGGCGAGGCCGCGGATCCCCTCGAATCCGGCGCCCCCTTCGAGGGCCCGGAGCAGCTCGCTGAACGTGGCTTCGCCCTCGCCCCGCACCAGGAAGTCGACGCACTCGGCCCAGGCCTCGGGCGCGAGGCTCGGGTCGTAGCCGCCGACGACGATGCGCGCTTCCGGCCGCCGTGCCCTCACCCTCGCGATGATCCGTCGCGCCGTGTGACGCTGGAACGTCATGACCGACAGGCCGACGACGTCGGGGCGGTGCGCGTCGACGAGCCGATCCACGGTCTCCGCGACCCGCTCCTGGACCAGGATCAGGTCGGCCACGGCCACCCGGTGGTGCTCGTCCACGTTGCCGGCCAGCGACGCGAGCGCTCCGTTCGGCATGCGCACCGTGACCGGCGCCATGTGTTCGAACGAGTCCGGCATGGAGAGCAGGAGGACGTTCACGCGCGCTCCGAAAGCCGACACGAGGATTCTAACCCCAATGCCGTGTTGAGGTTACCGTAACCGCGCAAGGCCTGCGCTTGGCGCCCTGAGGGCAGGGTGCTATCCTGGCTTGCAAACATCAGGAGGTATCTCTGGCCACGAACACCCAGGACGAGCAACGTCTGGCCCTTTTCATCGACTTCGAGAACATCGCGATCGGCGTCCGGGACGCCCATTACCGCAAGTTCGACGTCAACCTCGTCCTCGAGCGCCTGCTCGACAAGGGCAAGCTGCTCGTCAAGAAGGCCTACGCCGATTGGAGCCGCTACTCCGACTACAAGCGCAGCTTCCACGAGGCGGCCATCGAGCTGATCGAGGTCCCCCAGAAGTCCATCGGCGGCAAGAACTCGGCCGACATCCGGCTGGTCGTCGACGCGATGGACATGTCGTTCCAGAAGGAGCACGTCAACTGCTTCGTGATCGCGTCGGGCGACTCGGACTTCTCGCCCCTCGTCTCCAAGCTCAAGGAGAACAACAAGTACGTGATCGGCCTCGGGGTGAAGAACTCCACCTCCGACCTGCTCATCGAGAACTGCGACGAGTTCATCTTCTACGAGGACCTGGTGCGCGGGCAGCAGCGGTCGATGCCGCAGATCGGCAACCTGCCCGAGAAGCAGCAGGAGTGCTTCGGCCTCCTCGTGGACTCCGTTCTCGCGCTCCAGCGCGAGAACAAGGAGGTGCTCTGGGGCTCCATGGTCAAGGAGACCATGAAGCGCAAGAAGCCGCAGTTCAACGAGACGTACTACGGCTACCGCACCTTCAGCCACCTGCTCGAGGACGCGCAGCGGAAGGGCGTCGTCGTGCTGCGCCGCGACCAGAGGTCCGGGAGCTATATCGTGGAGGATCTGGGCGCGGCCTCCGCGCTCGCGGCGCCACTCCCACCGGCGAGGGCCGAGGCCGCGGTCGCGGTGGCCGCCGGGGCCCCGGCCGACGCCGCGCCGGGCGCAGACACGAGCGCCGAGCCCGCGGTCGCGGCGAACGGCCAGCGGCCGCGCCGGCGGCGGGGCCGCGGCCGTCGCGGCCGGGGCGGCGTCGCCGCCGTCCCCGGGTCGAGCGCCGAGGCGCACGTCGCCGCGCCCGAGGGCCACGAGCACGACGACGAGCACGACGAGGGCGAAGACGAATTCGCGGTCGAGGAGCACGAGACGGCCCCGCCGGCCTCCGATGCAGCGCCCGGCGGGGAGCCGCGGCCGGAACCGGCGGGAGAGTCGGAGAAGCCGGCAGCCGACGCCCCTCGGTCCGAAGCCGAGCGCAGCAACAACTTCTCGATCTTCTCCTGGCTGCGCCGGGAAGAGTGATCGGCCGCCCGAGCGGCGCGGCCCGCCCCAGGCTAGCTTCCGACGGGCAGCGCGATCGCGTAGCGGTTCCCGGCGCTGCCCGTCTCGACGGCGAGACGACCGCCGTGCAGCTCGACCACCCGCCTCACGAAGCCGAGGGCGAGGCTGGGCGGCGGAGCGGCGCCGTCCACCGGCGCGCCGAGCAGCCCGACGGGCGGGGGTAGCTCGCTGAGGAACACGTGCACCCGGCCCTCGTCGCCCGAGATGCGAACGGGCACTCCCAGCGTGCCCACGCCGTGTCGTGCCTGATCCACCAGGGCCTTCAGGGCCAGACGCAGCAGGACGCGATCTCCCCGCAGCGACGCCCCGGAGGCCGTGCACTGGATCTGGACGTTGTCCCCTTCCAGGTCGGCGACCAGGTCGTCGATCCCGATCGGCTCCTTCTCCACCGCCCCACGCGTGAACGCCACCAGGGCGCGCGCCGTCGCGAGGGCGCCCATGAGCCCCGGCGACAGGCGCGTGAACTCGCCGAGGAACCACTCCGGGAGGTCCGGCCGCCGGCGCATCGCGGCGAACTCGTCGCGCAGCGACTCGAGGAAGGTCACCACCTCGCCCAGGCCGCGCACCGACGCCGTGCCCTGCATCGCCACGTCGAGAGAGCGCTCGGCGCTCCGAACCGTCTCGAGGGTCGCGTGGAGCTCCAGGGAGGACGCGAAGGAGCGAGACACGGTGGCGAGATGGGACAGCGCCTCCGGGCCGGGCAGGACCGCGTCGGGCACGTAGTAGAGGAGCGCCAGGCCGAGCAGGCCCCGCGGCGTCCGCGCCGGCACCACCAGCACTGACCCGAGGCGCGGATCGAACGCATCCAGGGCATCGCCGAGATCGAGGGCGTCGGCCGTGGTGTGCAGGCGCGGCTCGGCGTCGCTCAGCATCCGCGCCTTCAGGTAGCGCTGGCCCGTGGCCGAGCGCAGGAGCGGCTCCTCTTGCAGGCCGCCGCGCAGCGCGGCCACGCGAAACGCTCCGTCGGGCTTCGTGACCAGGAAGGACGCGTGCCCGGCGGCGGCGGAGTCGGCCATGCGCGCCAGGATCGCGCGGAGCGTCGGGTCGAGGGGCTGTCCCGCCAGGAGACCCTGGGCGGCGCCCAGCACCTGCTGCAGGTCGTCGCCGCGCCGGCGCAGGGCGTCACGTTCCTCCTTGGCCTCGGCGAGCGCGAGGGAGAGCTGCGTCGAGGCCTGGGCATAGCTCTCGACCAGGGTCTCGTTGGCTCGGGCGTCGGGGCCGAGCCCCGCCATCTTCTCGGCCTCGGCGGGCAGCACCACCTTGACCAGGTTCCGCACCGGCGTGGTCTCGGGCGGCGGCTCGGGCGGCGTGTCGGTCGTGGCAGGTCCGGGCTCCTCCGCCGGAGGCGCGGAGGATGGCGCCACGACCGGCGGAGCAGGTGGCGACGGCTTTGCGGGCGGCGGGTTCGGCTCCAGGGCCAGCGACGTGGTGCCGAACATGCTCACGACCGCGTCGTGGGCCCACTGGGGCAGGGTCTGCCCTCGGGTCGTCTGCACGATCTGATAGCGCTGCGAGAGGTCCTGGAGCGCGCGCAGCAGGACGGCGGAGAACGTCTCGAGGACGCCTTCGCCGCGCACCGCCACCGCCGGTATCCCGTCGGTCTTGCGGGCGTTCAGCGCATGCTCCATGAACTCGAGCTGCGTGACCTGGGGCAGGTCACGCTTGTTGTACTGGATCACCAGCGGCAGCGCGGACGGGTCGAGCTGATGAGCCAGCAGGTTCCGGGTCATCTCCTGGAAGCTCTGGAGGTTCTCCTCCCAGCGGTCGGACGCCGAATTCACCACGAACACGCAGGCGTCTGCGTTCTTGAGGATCAGGCGTCGCGTGGCGGCGTACATGGCCTGCCCCGGCACCGCCACGGTCTGTATCCGGATGTCGTAGCCCCGGAGACCCGGCGCCTTGAGGGGGAGCAGATCGAACAGGATCGTGCGGTCCTGGGCCGAGTTGATCGAGATGAACTCGCCTCGACGCTGGGCCCGGGCATGCTGGTGGAGGACCTGGAGGTTGGTGGTCTTCCCCCCCAGGGGCGGGCCGTAGTAGACGATCTTGACCCGGATCGTCCGCTCGCTGTGGAGCAGCTCGACCATCAGACCACCAGCGTGGACATCGCGGAACGCTAGCCGATCGAGTCCCCGAACGCAACGAAACCGGCCTCTATTCCGAGCGAAGAAGCTCCAGCGCGGTCCGGCGGAACACCTCGCGGCTGGCGGCGGCGCCGAGCAGGGCCGTGAGGGCCGCGACGGCGAGACCGAAGCCGCCGAGCGGGGCCAGGGGCGGGCTCATCTCCGTCTCGAAGGCGAAGCGCAACAGCCCGAAGCCCGCACCGAGGGAGAGCAGCACGCCGGCCGAGGAGGCGAGCGCGCCGAGGCAGGCGTACTCGGCGAGCACGATCCGTCGCACCTGTGCTCGCGTCGCCCCGAGGGCCTTGAGCAGCACCGCCTCCCGCAGGCGCTGCTCGCGGCTCGCCGCCACGGCCCCGAGCAGCACGCAGACGCCGACCCCGCCGCTGAAGAGCGCCATGAACCGCGTCGCCCACGCGACGCGGTCGAGGATGCCGTCCAGGGTGCGCTGCACGTCGGCCAGGTCGAGGGCGCTCACGTTCGGAAAGCGCTCCACGGCGGACGCCTCCAGGCGCGCCCGCGTGGAGGCGTCCTCGATCCGGCTCAGGGTGACCCAGGTCTGGGGCGCGTCGCGGAGCGGCCCCTCCGGGAAGAGCGCGAAGAAGTTGGGCTCGAGGCGCGCCCAGCGGATGCGCCGCAGCGATGCCA
>DASSJI010000172.1:0-2188 GCA_035691285.1 Vicinamibacteria bacterium
ATCGTCGCCCAGCAGGGGGCGGTCTCGAGCCTCGCCCCCGATCTCTGGCGCAAGGCCTGCGCGGCGGGCTGGCTCGGCATGCTGATCCCCGCCGAGCACGGCGGCAGCGAGGGGAGCCTCACCGACGCGGGCGTCCTCCACGAAGAGCTGGGGCGCGGCCCGCTGCCCGGGCCGTTCTTCAGCTCGGGCGTGCTGGGGGCGCTGACGGTCCTGGAGGCGGCGAGCGCGGCGCAGCAGCGCGCCATCCTGCCCGGCGTCGCGGCCGGCGAGACGATCCTCACGGCCGCCATCACCGAGCCGAGCACCTCCTGGGGACCGCAGGGGGTGACCCTGCGCGCCCGGCGCCTCGGCGACCGCTACCGTCTGGACGGCACCAAGCTGTTCGTGAGCGATGCCACCGCGGCCACCGACCTGATCGTCGCCGTGCGCTCGGGGGACGCGCCCCGCGATCTGAGCCTCTTGCTCGTCGACGCCCACGCGCCCGGCGTGCGGACGCGCCCCCTGCCCGGCTTTGTCTCGTGGCAGGGGGAGGTGACGTTCGAGGGCGTCGAGGTGCCGGTCTCCCGCTGCCTGGGCGACGAGCACCAGGGCTGGGCGGCGCTCGAGCGCGCGCTGGGCCGGGCGTGGCCCGTTCTCTGCTCCTACATGGTGGGAGGCTGCCAGGCCGTGTTCGAGATGTCGGTGGCGCACAGCCGCGAGCGCGTGCAGTTCGGCGTCCCCATCGGGAAGTTCCAGCGCGTGCAGGACCACATCATCCGCCTCGTCAACCACCTGGACGCGGCGCGCTGGACCACGGCCGAGGCGCTGTGGAAGCTCGACACCAGCCGGCCGGCGGCGGCCG
The DNA here is from genome assembly GCA_035691285.1 of Vicinamibacteria bacterium. GTDB lineage: Bacteria > Acidobacteriota > Vicinamibacteria > Fen-336 > Fen-336 > DATFEN01. The sequence continues at coordinate 842 of DASSJI010000172.1, forward strand.
CCGTCCACATGGCGAAGGCCGTGAGCAGCGAGGCCTATCTGGAGGCCTGCAATGCCGCCCACGAGGTACACGCGGGGCAAGGCAGCCTGACCGAGTACGGCCTCGCCGCGCACACGCAGATGTCGCGCACGCTGTTCGCCTACCTGGGCGACCCGCGCTGGCACAAGCGGCGCATGGCGGACGCCCTCGCGTGGTGACGGCCCCGGCGGCGGGCAGCGGCACATTCACCCTCCACACGGCCCCTCGAGGTGCGGCGAGGCCCAGGGGCTCGCGCGGCGCGCGACAATGGATCTCATGCGAACGCCGATCCGCCCGACCCCCGCGCGCGTGGAGCGCTGGATCACGCGCGCGCGCCTGCTGCGCTGGCTCGATGCACTGGCCGGCTGGCTCGTCCTCTGGCTCGCGCTGGCCGGCGCCCTCGGACACCTGACGTCGGGCCAAGCGGCCCTCGCGGCCCTCGCCCTTCTCGGGCTCCTGGCCCTGGTGCCACCGCTCCGGTTGCGCTGGCGAGTGGCGAGCGCCGCCGTGGGGCTGTGGCTGAGCCGCGCCATCGCCGTGGGTGATCACGTCTGGTGCGTCGGACCCGGCTCGGCCACCCGCGTCATCGTGACCGCCCGCCGCGGCGTGCGGGTGACCGTGGCGAACATGGGCGGCGACGCCGCCGAAGGAGTGAGCGTGCGGCGGACGCGGGTGCTCCTGCTCGCGCCCTGACGCGTCCCGCGCCGACGACCGCTGGCGCAGCTGCGGCTGCCTCTCCGTCCAGTGCGGGGGCGCTCGACAGCTTGACGCCCCCGCCGCCGCCAGCGCAGTATGGCGGCGGGAAGCTCGGCAACTCACAACTCGCGATCCATCCCCGGAGGGTCGGCGTGATCCACATGGCTCGATTGGTCCTGGCGGCGGTTGCCTTCCTCGCCCTCGTGGCGGCCCTTCCCGTTCGCGTCGAGGCCGCGCCGGAGGGCCAGATGAACTTCGCCGCGCACGTCACCCTTGCCCCGCGCTGGCTCGACCCCGCCGAGACGGAGTCGGCCATCACGCCCTTCATGGTCCTCTACGCCCTCCACGACGCGCTGGTGAAGCCCATGCCGGGCGGCCTCACGACTCCCAGCCTGGCCGAATCGTGGACGGCGTCGAAGGACGGGCTCACTTACGAATTCGTGTTGCGCAACGGCATCAAGTTCCACAACGGCGATGCCGTGACCGCCGACGACGTGAAGTTCTCGTTCGAGCGCTACCGCGGCGTGTCGGCGAAGATCCTGAAGGACCGGGTGCGCGAGGTGCAGGTCGTCGATCCGCACCGGGTGCGCTTCCAGCTCAAGGCGCCGTGGCCCGACTTCCTGACCTTCTACG
>DASSJI010000173.1:0-5089 GCA_035691285.1 Vicinamibacteria bacterium
CCCGCTGGCCGTCCTTGATCAGGTTGGCGCCGCTCGTGATCACCTCGTCGCCATCCTCGAGCCCGCGCACGACGACGATGTCGCTGCCGATCACGGGACCGATCTCGACCGGGCGCAGGCTCGCCGTCGCGGCGCCGTCCGCGCCCTTGATGACGAAGACGCCGTACTTCGCGGCTGCCGCCTGGACGACGGCCGACAGCGGGACCCGGAAGGAGGCGCTCGGCGCTGCGCCCTGCTGCGCCAGCTCGAGCGAGCCGATCATCCCCGCCTTGAGCGCGTGGTCGCGGTTGGGGATCGCGACCTCCACCTCGAAGTTTCCGGTCCGGGGGTCAGCCGCCGACGCCATCCTGGTGATCCGCGCTTCGAAGGTGCGGTCGCCGTACGCGTCGACGGTGACGCCCACGGGCTCGCCGAGGGTGACCGAGGGAAGCGCCGTGTCCGGCACGCCGATCACGATCTTCACGAGGTCCGTCCGGGCGACGGTGAACACCGGCGCTCCCGGGCCCACGAACGCGCCCAGCTCGACTGCCTTCTCCACGATCTCGCCGTCGAAGGGAGCCACCGCCGAGGTGTCCCGCAGCGCGATCTCGGCCTCGCTCGTGAGCGCGCGCGCCGCCTTCACGTGGCTCTGCGTCGCGTCGTACTGGGCCTGCGCGCCGTCGAAGTCGGCCTTGGTGATGCTCTGGCTCGCGAAGAGCCGCGTCGCGCGATCGTAGTCGAGCTTCGCCTTGAGCGCGATCGCCTCGGCGGCCGCGGCCTGCGAGGCCGCCTGGTGCACCTTGTCCTCGTACTCGGCGCTGCGGATGCGGACGAGCACCGTGCCGGCGCTCACCCGGTCGCCTTCGGCGAGGTCGCGCATCCCGCCGCCCTCGCCGCGCGTCTGCTTGATCGCGGTCACGTAGCCCGGGATCCGGAACGACACCGGGACGCGTGCGTCCGGCTCGACCACGGCCGAAAAGCGCAGCGCGCCGTTGGCGGCCGTCGTGTCCGAGCTGATGCGCTCCGTCTGCACGGCCTGCGGCGCCTGCTCGATCGCCTTCTTCGAGCCGCAGCCGGAAAGCGCCACGCTGAGCGCCAACCACGTCAGCTTCTTGCTCACGTTACTCATCTCCCATCGCCCGGCGCAGATCGGCCATGGCCCCCCAGTAGGAGGAAAGGGCCTGCTGGTACTGGAACTGCGTCTCGCTGCTCCGCGCCTGGGCCTGGAGCAGGTCCTTCAGCAGCGCCGCCTCGTCCTTGTACTTGTTCGTCGTCACCCGCAGTTGCTCTCTCGCCGCGTCGTAGCCGGTCCGCGCCGCCTGCACCAGCAGCGCGGCCTCGCTCCAGCGGCGATACTTCGCCCCAACCTCGAGGGCGATCTGGGACCGCGCCTGCTGGGCGCCGTTGCTGGCTTGCTCGACCGCCCTGGCCCTGAGCGCCACGTTGTTGCTGCGACGCTTCCAGTCGAACGGTTCCCAGTTCACGAACACGCCCGCCACCGTCACGCTCTCCGGCAGAACCTCGTAGTTGTAGAAGCCCATGTAACGCACCGAGAGGCTGACGTCCGGGATGTAGTCGGCCTTCGCTATGCGGCGCTCGTAGTCCGCCTGCCGCTCCCGCAGCAGGGCCTGGCGAAGCTCGGGCCGCTTCTCGGCGGCTTGCTGCCGGGCCGACTCGAGCGTCAGCCCGCCGGCATCCTGCTCGGGAATTGGCTCGACGCGGAAGCGTTCCCCGAGGTCGCGGCCCAGCAGGTCGTTCAGGGCTTCCCGCTGAGTCGCGAGCGCGTTCTCGGCGGTCGACAGGTCGTAGCGGCTCTTCAAGAGACGCGCGTCGATCTCCAGAGCGTCCGCCTTCAGGACGGTCTGTTGGGCCAGGTGCTCGGCCGTCACGCGCTGGGCCTCGGTGAGCGTCCTCACACCTTCGCGCAGCGCGTCGACAGCCGCCTGCGCGGCGACCAGATTGAAGTACGCGCGCCGGACCTCGGCGGCCACCCTCTGGCGCTCGGCGCGCAGCCCTTCGCGGGCGATCTCGCGCCCCAGCTCGGTCGCCTTGACGCCCAGGTTGAGCTCGTAGAGCTGCGAGAGCGGCTGGTCGATCGCGGCGGTGATGGAAGTCGTGAACTGGGCCTCCGTGCGGATCTTGGCGTCGGTCGCCGGGATCGGCCCCGTTTCCGGGTAGGTGCCGAAAGAGCCCGCCGGGAACGTGAAGTCGAAGGGTTTCAGGAGCGAGCCCGCCAGGACGCCGAACTGGAACTGCGGCAGGCGGCGGCTCCGAACGACGTTCAGCTGGTGCTCGGCCTTCTCCGCTTCGAGCGCGGCGTGCTTCACCTGACGGTTGTTGTCGAGGGCCAGGGACAGCGCCTCGTCGAGCGTGAGGAGCGGGTCCGGGGGCTCCTGAGCTGACGATGCCTCGTGCGCCAGGCCGCTGGTCGGCCAGGCCGCGGTCATCGACAGGAAGAGCGCGAGAGGGCCAGCGAGGCGAAGGTGCGACGCGACGGGCGCGCGTCGTGGTGTGGAGGACCAAAGCGAACACTTCATGCGGGAGGCTCAAAGGCAGGAACCGTGCCACGCATGCGCGGCCGCCGCGTGGCCGTGGATGCACGCCAGGCTGGCCTCGTATCTCCTTGAACCTGAGCGAACTGAGACCCGGCTCGCTCGTCAGTCTGCGCGCGCCAGGGTTCACGGACAGCACCGGGCGTCCCGGTGGTCCCGGAGGCGACGAGCGAGAGCGTGGTGTTTCCACGACGACCAAGGGCCGGTTCGGGTACGCCGACCGCTGCGGTACACTCCGGGTGGGTCGAGGTTCAAGATGGCGACACCCGGCAAACGACAGGTGTCATGAGCGCCGGCGGCTCGCCCATCCGGGTTCTCGCGGTCGACGACCATCCGCTCGTGCTCCAAGGCATCGCCGGTCTCATCGGCATCCAGGCCGACATGACTCTGGTCGCACAGGCCGGCAACGGTCGCGAGGCGATCCAGCAGTTCCGGACCCACCGTCCCGACGTGACCCTGATGGACCTTCAGATGCCTGAGATGAACGGCCTCGACGCGCTGCTGGCCATCCGGGCGGAGTTTCCCGAGGCCCGAATCATCATGCTGACCACCTACGAGGGCGATGTGCACATCCTCCGCGCCCTCAAAGCGGGCGCTCAGGGCTACCTGCTGAAGGGCACCCTGCACTCGGAGCTGCTGCGCACCATCCGAGCGGTCCACGCCGGCAGGAGGAGCCTGTCGCCAGAGGTGTCGTTCCAGGTTGCCCAGCATGCCGGCGATGAGGGCCTGACGCCTGCCGAGATCGCCGTGTTGCGCCTGATCGCGTCGGGGAATGCGAACAAGGAGATCGCCGACCAGCTCGGCGTGACGGAGGACACGGTCAAGGGGCGGGTCAAGAGCATCCTGTCGAAGCTGGATGCCAATGACCGGACGCATGCGGCGATCATCGGGTTGAAGCGGGGCATCATCGAGCTGTAGCCGTCCACGAGCGACCCCCTGGGCGCTCGTGTCCCAGTCGGTTTCGTCACGGATTCGCAACGATCCTCACCGAGGCACACGGCGGCGGAACGTGCGGGGCGCTCCCAGCGCGGCTCGCGCAGGACCTGGGACCCGCAGGGCCCTACTGGCGACGCCAAGCAGATCCTGGGCGTCAGCGGACTGGCGGAGCGGCCCTCACCGTGCTGGGCATGGCTGTTGCTGAACCAGGGGATCGTGCCAGGCCGAGGCGCCCCGATCGGTTCGAACCTCGACCCGTCACCTGGAGGTCGCGAATCATGAACGGCAAGAACCGCCCAGGAGACCGCGTGCGCGTTATCGGCGCGCTGACCGGCCCGCCGCTGGAGCTGCTGCTCGAGATGGTGGGCCGCGCCGAGGTGATGCTCGACCTCTCGGAGGTGTGCGAGGTCGACTCCGCCGCCGCGCGCCTGTTGGCGCAGCTGACGCCGGACCAATACGAGCTGCTCGGGTGTCCGAAGTGGCTAGCCGTGCGGATCGAGATGGAGCGGACCCGGTCGAGCGCGGAAGCTGTCAGAAGCGTCGCGTGAGGGGCGTCGTGTTCAGTCTCGTGTTGTCGGCTGCGTGCCTCCGCCTGGCCCAGGCCGTTGGGGCCGCGGCGCCCGCCCTCGCCTCCGACGGCGACGCGGCCCGCGTCGAGGAGGCGGCGGGCGCGCCCAAGGTCGCCCAGCGCCAGGACGGGCGCCGCACGATCGGGCGCCTGCCCGCGAACCTGGGCCGGAGCGCGCTCGGGGTCTTCCACGCCGACAACCTCGTACCGCTCCTGGTCGGCGGAACCGGAGCGGCGGCGGCTTCGTTCGCGGACGACGAGGTCACGGATTCCCTGAACTCCTCGGGTTCGGGCTGGGGCAAGACCTTCGAGACGGCGGGAGGACCCATCTGGGGCTCGCTGTTCACGGCCGCAATGTTCACCGCGGGTCGGTTCTCGGACCACGCCCGCTTTCGGGCTTTGACCTACGACATGGTCGATGCCGTGATCGTCAACTTCGCCTATTCGGAAGTGATCAAGGCCGCCGTGGGGCGGGAGCGACCCAACGGCGAGAACGACAAGTCCCTCCCGTCGGGGCACGCCTCCAACGCGTTCACCATCGCCACGATCGTCGAGCGGCACTACGGCTGGAAGCTCGGGGTCCCCGCGTACGCCATCGCGGGCGTCGTCGGTGCCTCACGCATACAGCAGGACAAGCACTACGTGAGCGACGTGGTGGCGGGCGCCACGCTCGGGTACATCGTGGGCCGGACGGTCGTGCGGGTGAACAGCCGCCCCCTCGAGCGAGGCGCCAGTGCCGCCTCGCTACAGGTGTCGCCCATCCTGGGACGGCGGACGCTGGGCGTCCAGCTCGTCTCTACTTTCTGACGGGATATGGGAAGAGGTGAGGGACGTCGAGGCGCTCTGCGACAGGAGCTCGAGGGCGGGCATCTCGGCGGCGATCTTCGAGATCACCTCCTGGACGCTGCGCGATATCGACAGCGCGCTCGAGCGGCTGCAGAACGGCGACTACGGCACGTGCTCGGACTGCGGAACGGAGATAGCGGAGCTACGGCTTCGGGCGTTGCCCTTCGCAGACAGGTGTCGGGACTGCCAGGAGCGGGCTGACGCCCAG
>DASSJI010000174.1:0-7258 GCA_035691285.1 Vicinamibacteria bacterium
CCCGATCTGCCGCAGCTCCTGCGCACGATCACCGCGGCCGGCGGCTCGCTGCTCCAGCCCGAGCAGCGCGAAGCCCTCGAGGGCCTGCGGCTGGTGGGCTTCCTGTCGGGCCTGGCGCCGCACGACCTGGACGAGCTGGCCCTCGGGGCGCGCATGGAGCACCGACGCCGCGGCGACGTGCTGTTCAAGGTGGGCGACCCGGGCGACCGCCTGTACCTGATTCGCCGGGGAGCGGTCGAGATCGAATCGGCGGGCGGCGTACGCACGCTGCTGAAGCCGCCCAGCCACTTCGGCGAGATGAGCGCCGTGACCGGCGAGCCGCGCACGCTCTCGGCCCGCGTCGCCGAGGACGCCGACCTCCTCGCAATCGAGAGCCGCTCGTTCCGCTCGGTGCTCCTGAAGAACCCATTCCTGGCGTTGGAGCTGGCCAACGCACTGTCCGGCAGCGAGCCGCCAGCGAAGCCGTAGCGGCCGCCGGGCGAGCGACGTTGCGTTCCCGCAGCGGCTCTGCCACGCTCCATGCGCTTCCAAGGAGAGGCAAGCGAATGCGCCCTGCGATTCTTGCTGCCCTGCTCGTCGGCGCCGCGCCGACGCCCAAGGACCAGCTGCTGGTCCCACCCGCCGGGGCGGAGCACTACGTGGTGGTCTCCGACGCCGGGAAGCATGGCGACTGTGGCGCTGGACCCCGGCTGACGGGCGCCTCGCCTATCGCCATTCCCAGTCGCTGCGCGGCTGGATCACGGAAACGGACCAGGTCACGAGCCTGGGGCCGGACGGACTGCCTCGGCGCGTGGAGGTTCGCGGCATCACCCCCAGCGGCGATGCCGCCGAGACGTTCACGCTCGGCGAAGGGCGCGCGACCTGGCGGAGCATCGCCGACTCCGGAACGAGCGAGGGCCGAGTCGGGTACTACCTGCCGGCCGGGGGCATCGGCCTTTCCAACCACGCCTTGATCGAAAGGCTGGTCGCGGCCGGGGAGGCCGGCGTCGACCTCCTCCCCAGTGGCCGCGCGCGCCTGAGGATCGGGCCGAGCCTCGCCATCCAGGGGCCGGACGGGCCGCGGACCGTCAAGCTGGCGTTCGTGCGCGGAGTCCTGTCCTCGCCGTTCCCCGTGTGGCTCGACGAGCAGAACCGCTACTTCGCCGACGTCGGCTGGCTCTCGGAAATGCCCGCGGGTTTCGAGGCCAACGCCAAGGCGATGCGTGATCTCCAGGAGGCCACGACCGCCGACGACGTCCAGGCGATCGCGCGGCGCTTCCTGACGGCCGAAGCGAAGGCGCCGGTGCTGTTCGACCACGTCCGCCTGTTCGATGCCGACCGTGGCGTCTTCGTCGAGGGCCAGGCCGTCCTGGCCCGTGACGGCAAGCTTGCGGCGATCGGCGCGGCCGGCTCGGTCACGACGCCAGCCGGAGCGCGGGTCATCGACGGTCGCGGCAAGACCCTGGTGCCGGGCCTATGGGACAGCCACATGCACATCGGCGACGACTGGGACGTCCTGGCCAACGTCGCCAACGGGATGACCAGCTTCCGGAGCCCGGGGACGATGATCGACCGGGCGGAGTCCGTCTCCCGGCGCCGCGCGTCGGGCGACCTGCTGATCGGCGAGCCGTTCGTGTCGGTGCTCGTCGACCGCAAGGACCCGCTCGCCGCGCAGGGCGCCCTCACCGTGACGAGCGCAGCCGAGGCGATCGCTGCGGTCCGCAGGATCAAGGACGCTGGCCTGTGGGGCGTCAAGTTCTACACGTCGATGGAGCCCGAGTGGATCGCGCCCGCCGCGGCCGAGGCACACCGGCTCGGCCTCCACGTCCATGGCCATGTTCCTGCCACGATGAGACCCCTCGAGGCCGTGCGGGCGGGCTATGACGAAGTCACCCACCTCAACTTCATCATGATGCAGGCCATGCCCCAGGAGGTGGTGGACAAGGCCAACACGGCGCAGCGCATCGAGGGCCCGGCCAAGTTCGCCAAGGACGTGGACCTGTCTTCGGCCTCGATGCGGTCTTTCATCGCCGAGCTGAAGCGGCGGGGAACCATCGTCGATCCCACCCTCGTGATCTTCGAGCAGACACTCACCATGGACGGCGGAACGACGGCGCCTGCCTACGAGCCCTACGCCGGGATCATCTCGCCGGTGTTGGATCGCCGCTTCAAGGCGGGCGGATATCCGGTGGTGGCGGGCTACAGTCGCGACGACTACCGGAGGAGCTATGCGAAGATGGTCGAGCTCCTCCGAACGCTCCACGAAGCCGGCATCACCATCGTCGCCGGGACCGACGGCTCGGGAATCGAGCTGGTCCGCGAGCTGGAGCTCTACCAGCAGGTCGGCTTCACGCGCGCCGAGGCGCTCCGGAGCGCCACGATCGTCCCGGCTCGAGTCGTCGGCGCAGACAAGCGGACCGGATCGATAGCGGTCGGCAAGGAAGCCGATCTCGTGCTGGTCGATGGCGACGTGTCGACCGACCTCGGCGCGCTTCGCCGTGTGGTGACGGTGGTGAGCGACGGCTATGTGATGGACGCTGACGCGCTGCGCGCGGCGGCGGGCTACAGCGGACGGCCGAGATAGGGGAACCGGCGCGGCGTCAGGGCGGCGCCGGCAGGCCCCACGCCCGTCGCACTTCCTCGTAGGTCACGCGGGGAAGCTGCACCAGCACGGGTTGCGCGCCGGGATCGAGCCATCCGACGATCCTGTCGAGGGCGGCCGCATCGAAGGCGCTGCAGCCGGCCGTCACCGAGCCCGGTCCGAGGCGCTGGTGGAGGAAGATGCAGCTCCCGCCGCCGGGCCGCTGGAGGGCGTTGTGTGCGACCACGACCACGAGGCGGTAGAGGTCGTCGTCACGCCGCATGTCCTCGAACGAGTCGAAGTCCCGCAGCGAGCGGCTCGTGTCCACGATCCGGTTGTACTGGCGGGACCGTGGATCGTCCACGCACTTCAAGCTCGGCGTCGCCATCGTGTAGTGGAGCCGGACGCCCGGCGGCGGCGTCGCGGCGTAGCCGGTGGCCGAAGCCAGGTAGAACACGCCCGCTGGCGACCGCCCGTCGCCCTCACGCTTGACGGCGCCCCCATCCGTTCCCGCGGGCCGACCCTCTCCGTGCAGCCCCAGGCCCCAGGCAAGCCCGCTCCGGCCGAGCGAGACCGGCACGGCGCCAAGGGCAGGCTCCCACCCTCCGGCGGCTGATCGCTCGAACGCGCGCGCCGTCCCCTGCGTCGCGTCCCAGCCGTCCGTGACGACGACGAGCATCTGCCGAGCCTCGGCCGGGACAACGCTCCCTGCTCCGGACTGCGCCAGCTGAAACGCGAGGAGCAGGCCTGTCCAGGTCACCCCGACATCTTCCCACAGCGCGACCCGCGCGGGCCGCGCGACCGGCTAGGGCAGCGGCTTGAGCGTCACCTCGCGGTAGTGGCTCGTGCCGAGGAAATCCCGGAACCCGAAGCGATTCGCGGTCATCTCGCGCTGCTTCTGCTCGTCGGCGGTCTTGAAGTGCCTGGATGCGATTTCCTTCGCCTTGGCGTCGTCACCGGCGTCGAAGTCGAGGGCCTTGCCGAAGCTCGCGTGCAGGGTGCAGATCAGGACATCCGGGTCGCTCGGGCTCTCCGGCACCTTCAGGAACACTTTCTGGTCCAGCACCAGGCCCGCCTTCTTCGCTTCCTGGCCCGGGGGGATGAAGTTCTGCCGCAAGTACTTCATGTAGTCGTCGAAGTGCCCTTGCTTCGTGCGATAGGCGCCGCACTCCCAGACCGGGCCTTCCGTGAAATGCTCCTGGGCGAACGCCGCCGGCGCCGCGAGACACGACACCGTCACAATGAGACGCATGGGCTTCATGGAGCCTCCTTACTATTGTCAGTAGCGTGTGGGACTGTGGTCCCGGTCGCCTGCGCTTGTCAATACCGCATGCGATGATGTCCCTTGCACCGGTCGCCTCCAAGCGCAAGGAGTTGACGATGGACACGGCCGCAAGGGGCATAGCCGCCTACGACCTCCCGGGGCGCGTGGCGGCCTACGACGCGGACATGGACCTGATGCACCCGAACCGCGCGCGCATGGTCGAGGTCGCCCTGGAGGTGCTGCCGTTCCAGCGCGATGCCGAGCTGCGCGCGATCGACCTCGGCACCGGAACCGGATTCCTGGCGCGCCGGTTCCTCGAGCGCTTCCCGGCCGCAACGCTCTCGGCCGTGGACGGCGCTGCCGCGATGCTGGACCTGGCCCGCGGGCGGCTCGGCCCGCTCGCGAGCCGCGTGGAGCTCGTGGTTGGCGACTTCAGACGCCTCGACGAGCTGGGCCTGCCTCCCGAAGCCGACGTCGTGCTCAGCAGCTTCGCGCTTCACCACCTGACAGCGGACGAGAAGCGGCGGTTGCTGCGCGAGGTCGCCTCCCGGCTGACAGCCGGCGGCTGGTTCGTGAACGCCGACCTCGTCGTGAGCGAGTCGGCGGAGCTCGAGTCGCGCATCCAGGCCCTGCGCGTCGAGGGCATCCTGCTGCGCGCGGCCGGCCGCGACCCCCGCTTCGTGGACGTCTCCGCGACACGCGCCTGGCTCGAACAAATGGAAGCGGCCGAGGGCGATCAGCCCTTGACGCTCGCGAGCGACCTCGGGCTCGCGCGCGAAGCCGGTCTGCACGCCGAGGTGTTGTGGAAGGAGCACAGGGAGGTCGTCTGGGGCGGGCCCGGGGCGAGGCTCTCGCCTCTTCGCCTACCGGAAGTTCCTTGCGAGGACGACATTTGATACGGAGCTCGAGCGCGCCATTGCGAGACGGGCGCCGTCGGGAGACCATCCGAGACCGACTGGGTCACGCGCGTGAACGGGGCTAGGATTCCCGCATGGCGAAGACACTGCTCGACGAAGCCCTGGACGGCTGGCGCTACGCGCGCGAGGGCGTCGTCGCCGAGCTCGAAAACATCCCTGCCGAGTCGTTCGGCTTCCAACCGGTGCCTTCAGTGAGAACGGTCGCCGAGCTGGCTCGCCACGTCGTCGAGTCCAGTGAGGTCATGGTGGGTGAGCTGACCCGCCCGGATGGCGACTTCACACGTCAGTCCTACCCGGACCACTTGAAGGAGCACGCCGGGGGCCTCGACTCCCGCCAGGACAAGGACGCACTGCTCGCCCTGCTGCGCGGCACCCTCGAGAAGGGCGTCGCGCGATTCCGCGATGCGGGCGAGCTGCTCATGCTCCAGCGGATCACCCAGTTCAACGGCGAGCCCGCGACGCGCCTGTCGTGGATGAGCCACGGCGTGGCGCACGAGGAGTATCACCGCGGCCAGCTCTGTGTTTACGCGCGGCAGCTCGGGCTGGTGCCCGCGCTGACGAAGCTGATCCACGGCAGCTGATGGAGCTCGGTCTCCTGCCTCTCCGGCTGCTCCAGACCCGGACCTGTGGACCACTCTTCCACGGCGGGCGATGCCTTGTCGCCGGGACGCGCTCGCCGGCTTCCCGCCTCCGGCGCAGCTCCCTGGGCGCGACGCATGCGTCGCGCTACGACCCCAGCGTCTCCCGCAGGCGCCACGCGACGACCAGGCCGGATGCGGCGGTCACGCCGGCCACGAGCACAACGGCGGGACGCACGCCCAGCCAGTCGGCCGTGATCCCGGCGAGCAGCGCGCCGACCGCGTAGCCGAGGTCGCGCCAGAGCCGGTACACGCCCACAGCCGAGGCGCGCCAAGAGGGATGCGCGACGTCGCCGATCGCCGCGAGCAGCGTCGGATAGACCATGGCGGTTCCGATCCCGAGAAGCACCGCGCCAAGGCCGAACAGGTCGAAGCTCGAGGCGACGGCGACCAGGAGGATTCCCGCCGCCTGGACCCAGAGCCCCGAGGCGATCAGCCATTTACGGCCCAGGCGATCGGACAGCCCGCCCGTGAGGAGCTGGCCCGCTCCCCACACCATCGGATAGATCGCGGCCAGCACGCCGATCTGGTCCAGCCGCAGCCCCGTCGACGCGAAGAGCAACGGGAACAGCCCCCATGCCATCCCGTCGTTGAGGTTGTTGACGAGGCCGGCCTGGCTCACGGCCGAGAGGTCGCGATCGCGGAACGACGTCCGCGCGAAGACCTCGGCGGCTCCGAGACCGGAGGGCGACGATGTACTTCCAGCCTGGGCTTCGTGCCGGGCGTGGCCGTGCGTCTCCCGCACGGGCAGCGCCGAAAGCACGAGCCCCGCGATGACGAAGCCGACGCCGAGATAGAAAGGTTGCGGTCGCAGGGCGTATGCCGCCGCCAGGTAGCCGGTCGCCAGGGCCGATCCGCCCACCGCGAGGTACCCGGCGCATTCGTTCAGCCCCATGGCGAGGCCGCGGCGCTCCGGTCCCGCGAGGTCGATCTTCATCACCACCGTCGTGGACCAGGTGAGCCCCTGGCTCGCGCCGAGAAGCACGTTAGCGAACAGGATCCAGCCCCACGTGGGCGCCCACATGAGCAGGAAGGGGACCGGAGTCGCGAGCACCCAACCCGCCACGAGCACGGGCTTGCGGCCGATCCGGTCGGACAAATGCCCCGCGAAGTAGTTCGTCGCAGCCTTCACCACGCCGAAGACGACGATGAACGACAGCACGGCCGTCCGCGCGGCGAGGTGGAACTCGCGCTCGGCCAGGGCAGGCAGGATGGTGCGCTCCAGCCCGACCATGGCCCCGACGAAGGCGTTGACGACCACGAGGAGCGCGAACTGGCGCCAGTTGCTGGCGAGGCCGAGACGCGGCGTCACGACCGGCGAGGAGGAGCTGTCGGCCGGTGACGCGCCATGAGCCGCAGCGCCGACGCTTCGTCCGCACCCGCGCGGCGGACGACGCCGCCCTCCACCGTCTGGACGCCCCAACCGCTCACGGGTGGCTCGTCAGGCCGACGTCTCGACCGGCAGCCCAGCCGCGCGCCACTCCGGAAGACCCTCCGCAAGGCGGCGCGCGCGCCGGCCGCGCGCCCGGAGCTTCTCCACGGCGTGGTACGCCATCAGGCAGTACGGGCCACGGCAGTACGCGACGATCTCCTTCCGCGCCGGCAGCTCGCGGATGCGCCCTTCGAGCTGCTCGAGTGGCAAGGACACGGCGCCTCGGATGTGGCCCGCGCGGTACTCCTCGGGCGGCCGCACGTCGATCACCATCACGCTCCCCTCGCGAGCGCGGCGCAGGACCTCCTCGCGCGGCACGGCCTCCAGCTCGTCTCGCGACTTGAGGTACGTCCGGACGAGCGCGTCGATCTCCGCAAGGCGACGCTCGGCGAGGCCGCGGACGGCGCGCACAGCGTCGTAGACCTCCGGCTCGCCCAGGCGGTAGTA
>DASSJI010000175.1:0-4418 GCA_035691285.1 Vicinamibacteria bacterium
GTGGAAGGCGCTGCGCGAGATCCCGGTGGGCCGCACCTGCTCCTACGGCGACCTCGCCCGTCGGCTCGGCGATCCCAGGGCTGTCCGGGCCGTGGGCTATGCGAACGGCTCGAACCCCATCGCCATCGTCATCCCCTGCCATCGCGTGATCGGCTCCGACGGCGGCCTCGTCGGGTACGGCGGGGGCCTGGAGCGGAAGCGCTGGCTGCTCGCCCACGAGGGCGCCCTGCCCGAACGCCAGCGCGCCCTCTTCGCATGAGCACGGCGCCCACCCTCCTGGCCGGGGAGACGCTGTCGCACTACCGGGTGCTCGACCGGCTCGGCAGCGGCGCCATGGGCGAGGTGTTCCTCGCCGAGGACATCCGGCTGCGGCGCAAGGTCGCGCTCAAGACGCTGCGGCGCGACGTCCAGGACGCGGGGGCCTGCGACCGGCTCTGGGGCGAGGCGCGGGCGGCGTCGGCCCTCAACCACCCGGGCATCGCCACGATCTACGAGATCGACGAGGTCGCGCGCGGCGAAGGCAACCTGCGCTTCTTCGCGATGGAGTACGTCGCCGGCCCCACGCTCGCGGACTTCGCCCGGCGCGAAGACATCGACCTGGACGCCGTCCTCGACGTGGTGATGCAGGTCGCGGACGCGCTGGCCGCGGCGCACGCCCAGGGCTTCGTCCACCGGGACGTCAAGCCCACGAACGTCGTGGTCGGCGAGGGCAGGCGCGTCAAGCTCCTCGACTTCGGCCTGGCCGCGCCGGTCCTCGCGGGCGAAATCGAGGCCACGCGCACGCGCGGCCGGCCAGCCGACCCCGCCCTCGTCGGCACCCTGGCCTACATGGCGCCCGAGCAGGCGTTGGGACACGAGATCGACGGCCGGGCCGACCTCTTCTCCCTCGGCGTCGTCCTCTACGAGCTCGTCTCCGGCCAGCATCCTTTCCAGGGCCGCAATGCCGTCGAGGTGCTGGACAAGGTCCTGCACGCCGATCCACCGCCGTTGCGCTCCCGCTTCGACGACCCGCGCGCCGCGGCCCTTGAACCCGTCGTTCGCCGGATGCTGGCCCGCGACCCGAGCGCGCGCTACGCCGACCTGCGCGGGGCCTGCGCGGACCTCGGACTGGTGCGGCGCGGGGCCGTGCTGCCCGAGGCCTCGGGCCGCGCCTCGGTGGCAGTCTTCGGCTTCTCCAACATCACGAAGGACGGCGAGGACGACTGGATCGGGACCGGCATCGCCGAGACCGTGACCGCCGACCTGAAGAGCGTCGAGGGGCTGAGCGTCGTCTCCCGCGAGCGCGTGCAGGAGCGCTTGCGCGCCCTGGCGGTCGAGGACGTCGACGAGGCGGCCGCCGTGCGTGTGGGCCGGGACGTGGGCGCGCGCTTCGTGCTCACGGGCGGCTATCAAAGGGCCGGCGAGGCCATTCGCGTGACGGCCCGCCTCCTCGACACCTCGGGCGGCGCCATCGTCCGCACCGTGAAGCTCGACGGCCGTCTCGACGCCATCTTCGACCTCCAGGACCGCATCGTGCGGGAGCTGATCGCGGGGCTCTGGCTCAGCCTGGCCCGCGGGGACCGCGGCGGCGACGAGACGCCGGTCATCGAGGCCTTCGAGGCGTTCACGAAAGGCGTCATCAACTACCGGATCGAGAGTTACGAGACCCTGGACCGCGCGACCTTCCTCTTCGAGCGGGCGACCCGCCTCGATCCCGCCTACGCCCGGGCCTGGGTCGAGCTGGGCTCGGTGCTCTCCAGCAAGGCCGAGTACCTGGCGATCCCCGAGCTCCACGAGCGCGCCCTCCAGGCCTATCGCAAGGCTCTGGAGCTCCGGCCCGGCCTGGTGCGGGCGTGGCGGGAGATGGGCACCGTCCAGGTGCTGCTCGGCCGCGAGACGGAGGGCGTCGAGTCGATCCGCCGGGCCCTGGAGCTGGATCCCGGCGATGCGGGCGCCCTCGCCGCGATGGGCCGCGCCCACTTCATCGGCTTCGCGCGTTTCCGCGAGGCCGCGGGCTGGTACGAGCGGGCGCTGGAGCGCAACCCCCAGGCCGGCTGGTATGCCCTCCAGCTCGCCCATTGTCTGGCCCTCCTCCGCGACTTCGCGCCGGGCGAGACGGTGGCCGGGCGCGCGATCGAGATGCAGAGGGCGTCCCTCTCCGGGCAGGAGAACGTGCGCATCGTCGGCTCGCACATGCGGCTCGCCCACCTGCTGGCCCTCCAGGGCCGCCACGCCGAGGCCGTGGAGCAGCTCGAGCTCGAGCGCGCCTTCCTCGAGCACGTGGACCACGCGCTGCGCAGCCGTACGGTCGTGGAACTGCACATGCGGCTCGCGGGCTCGCTGCGCGCGCTCGGCCGCGAGAACGAGGCTCGTGCCGCGCTGGAGACCGCCGTCTCCGCCTTCGAGGTCCGCTTGCGCGTGGGGGCCGACGATCCCTTCACGCGCTACTACGCGGCCGCCGCCCACGCCATGCGCGACGAGACGGACGAGGCGATCGGCGCCCTGGAGAAGGCGGCGGCACGGCGCCGCGCCTTCACCGTGGCGCGAGCCCGGATCGAGCCGGAATGGGAATCCCTGCGGGACGACGAGCGTTTCCTGCGATTGCTGGGCCCGGCGCCCGGCGAGGAGAGGGCTCCATGAAGACCCTGACCCTGCCGCGACCCGACGAAGCGCTCGCGGGCCGCAGCGAGAGGATGCCGGTTCCGGACCGTCACTTCGTGCACGGCCGTCCCCTCGTCCCCCCGTTCCCGGAGGGAATCGAGCGGGCCGTGTTCGGAATGGGATGCTTCTGGGGCGCCGAGAAGAAGTTCTGGGCGCTGCCGGGCGTCTTCACGACGGCGGTCGGCTACTCCGGCGGCGTCACGCCCAACCCGACCTATCGCGAGGTCTGCTCGGGCCGGACGGGACACGCCGAAGTCGTGCTCGTCGCTTTCGATCCCAAGGTGGCGGGCTATGAGCGCCTGCTCCGCGTCTTCTGGGAGAGCCACGACCCGACCCAGGGGATGCGCCAGGGCAACGACGTGGGCACGCAATACCGCTCCGCCGTCTACTACCACGGCCAGGCGCAGCGCGATGTCACGGAGGCGTCCCGAGAGACCTACCAGCGCGAGCTGGGGGCCGCCGGCTTCGGGCCCGTCACGACCGAGATCGCGCCGGCGCAGGAGTTCTACTACGCCGAGGACTACCACCAGCAGTACCTGGCGAAGAACCCCGACGGCTACTGCGGGCTCGGCGGCACGGGCGTCGCCTGCCCAGTCGGCCTGGAGACCCGACGCTGACTGTTCGCTAGCGGAACGGCCACGGGCGCCCGCGGACAGCCCGTCCTACCGCCCGGACGACGGCCAGGCCTCTGGCCGCAGTGACTTACAGCCGTCGAGCCGCCTGGCACGACCCTCGCGTTCAGGTGCTTCACCATGGAGAGCTTCCGGCAGGACCTGGTCGTCGGCCTGAGGCGCCTGCGCTCGGCGCCGGCCTTCGCCCTCGTGGCGATACTCACGCTGGCGCTCGGCATCGGCGCGAACGGAGCGCTCTTCAGCATCGTGAACGGCGTGCTCCTCCGCCCTCTCCCCTATCCCGAGCCCGAGCGTCTCGTGCGCGTCGTGGGCGTCTACGAGGGGCGCAACGCGGTCATGACGCCCGCCAACTTCCTCGACGTGCGCGCCGCCGCGACCACCCTCGCCGGCCTCGCGGCCTACGACAACAGCGCCTTCACGCTCACCGGGCGCGGCGAGCCGCAGCGACTCGACGCCGCGGAGGTCAGCGCGAGCTTCTTCGAGGTGCTGGGCGTCGTGCCCGTCGTCGGTCGGGGATTCCTGGAGGGCGAGAACGAGCCGGGCCGCACCAAGGTTGCCGTCCTTTCCCATGGCCTCTGGAAACAGCGGTTCGGCGGCGATCCCGGCGTGCTCGGGCAGGCCGTCGTCCTGGACGGCGAGGCCTACGAGGTCGTGGGCGTGGCGCCTGCGGGCTTCGCGTATCCCGAGGCGACGCAGATCTGGGTGCCGATGCTCCACGACGAGCAGTTCGTCCGCGCGCGCGGAGCGTTCTATCTCGGAACGGTCGCCCGCTTGAAGCCCGCGGTGTCTCTCGACGAGGCCCGCGCGGAGCTCCGCACGATCGGAGAGCGGCTCGCCCGCGAGCACCCGGACCAGAACGAAGGCCTGGGCGTGGGAGCCGTCGCGCTCCGGGACCACGTCGTGGGCGACGTGGGCCTCGCCCTCACGGTCCTGCTCGGCGCCGTGGCCTTCGTCCTGCTCATCGCGTGCGTCAACGTGGCGAACCTGCTCCTGGTGCGGCACGCCGGTCGCGAGACGGAGCTCGGGGTGCGGACCGCGCTCGGCGCCGGCCGCGGCCGCCTCGTGCGCCAGCTCTCCACGGAAGCGCTCCTGCTCGGCGTCGCCGGCGGCGCGCTCGGCCTCCTCCTTTCGTTCTGGGGACGCGAG
>DASSJI010000176.1:0-14197 GCA_035691285.1 Vicinamibacteria bacterium
CGCGTCAACGGCGGTCCGCTGGACGGCCCGCGCTCGCCGATCCTCAGCGGCGCGGAATGGGCGTGGGGCGACGCGACGCTTCTGCAGCCCGCGGATCCCGCGCCCGGCAACGAGCCGCCCGCGACCTACCTCTACACCCCCGAGGCCGGCGGCGCCGCCGTCCCGCTGCCGCTCCTCGACACGCTCAACTCCATCGTGATGGAGTCGGCACCGCGCTTCGGCTGGACCAGCTCGGCGCGCTGGTGGCAGGACAGCCGCGGCCACGGCTACTGCGCTCCGCAGACGGACAACTTCTTCTTCCGTTCGATCTTCCACCCGCTGGACGCGGGTTACGAGGCGAAGGCCGCCGGGCTCGTCGCCGAGGCCGAGCGCCTCGGCGTCGTTCCGCCCGGGAGATAATCCTGCCCTCGTGAGGAGGCACTCTTTGAAGACCGCACTCGTCATGCTCGCCGTGCTGTGCGCCGCCCCGCGCGCGTGGACCCAGTCGGCTTCGTTCACCGACGTGCCCGACCGCTTTCTCATCGAAGGCGGCGGCTTCAACGTCTCGGCGGACACGAGCCTCAGGTTCAGCTCCGCGCGCCTGGGTGGCACGACCATCGACTTCGAGGACGACCTGGACGTCCCCGACGTTGCACAACGCGGCTACTTCGACGCGTACTGGCGCGCCGGGCGCCGCCATCTGCTGAACCTGGGCGTCGCGAGGCTGCACCGCGAGGGCCCCGGACGGACGCTGAGCCGGGACATCGCCTGGGGCGATACGGTGTATCCGGTGGGCGTGAGCCTCCGCGGCAGGATGGAATCCGACCACGTCTTCGGGGCCTATCGCTTCGCCGCGTATCGCAACGATCGCTTCGAGATCGGGCCGTCCCTGGGCTTCGGATACCTGTGGATCACCGCGGGATTGCGAGCCGAAGGGACCGGCCAGTCGGGCGTCTCGCTCGACCGCGAGGCCACCACGGGCTCGGTGACCGGTGACCTCGGCGGCTACCTGCAGGTCTGGGCTGCCAAGCGGCTCCTCGTGCGCGGCGACATGCGCTACATCTTCGTGAAGCCCGAGCGGGCCGAGGCCTCCGTGACCGAGGGGCGCGTTGGCGCCACGTACTACCCGTGGCCGAAGGTGGGTTTCGGGGCGCAGTACACCTACACCAAGTTCCGCTACGACCGCGACATCGTCTCCAGCGAGCTGAGCGGCAGCTACCGCTACAGCGGCCCGCAGCTCCTGGTCTCCTTCGCGTTCTAGGGCCGCTCAGGGCGCTTCGGTCCCGGCTCCGGGCGCGGGAGGCGGCGGGGAAGCCAGCACAGCCCACACCGGGCGATGGTCGCTCGCGTCTCGCACCTCCCTCGCGACCCCGGCCGCTCCCTCCGGCCGGGTCGCGAGCCCCCGGCTGAAGATGTGGTCGATCGAGAGGAACGCCGTGGTCTTCCCCAGCGCCTTCGTGGGCCACGCATAGCCCGCGCGCTCGAACACCTCGCCGACCGCGCGGCTGTTGAAGTCCCCGGCCACGACCACGGGATCATCCGGGTGCCGCTGCGCGTCGGCGAGCACGGCCTCGGCCTGTTCGCGCCGCTTATCGCCTGCGAGCCCCAGGGGCGACCCGAGGTGGACCGAGTACACGATCACCGCGCGGCCGTCGACCTTCACGCGGGCGGCCACGGCGGCGCGGGCCTTCTTGACGATGCGAGTGGTGTGGGGAAGGAGCAGCTTCCAGCTCGCCTCGATCGGCCACGGCGAGAGCACGGCGTTCCCGAGGTCGCGCCCGCCGAGGCGCGAGGCGGGGAAGTACACGGCGTTCATCGCGAGCTCCCGGGCGATCGCCTCGACGCCGGCGGCGTTCATCTCTTGCAGCAGCAGCAGGTCCGGGGCCCTGAGCGCCGCGTGCCCGCGGAGGCCGGCGACGGCCTCGGCGATGCGGCGGCCGTTCTCGATGTTGAAGGTGACGACGCGCAGGTCGGGATCCTGGCCCTGGGGCTGCCCATAGCGCGCCTCGTAGCGCGGGCCGTCGGGATCGAGGTAGTTGCTCGCCGTGGCGCAGGCGGGGCAGGCGAGCGCAGCCCAGAGCGCGAGCCTCCCCATCCGCCGTCTGTGCGAGGCGGGCCGGGCCCAGCCGCTCACCGCGGCCGGTCGCCCAGGTAGCGCAGCGTCAGGATCGTGATGTCGTCGGCCTGCGGCGCGCCTCCCGCGAAGGCGCGCACCGCGGCCAGCAGGCCTTCGGTGACGCGGCCTGCGGGCTCGGCGGCGACGGGTCCCAGGGCCGAGATCAGGCGCGGCGCCTCGAAGAGCTCGTCGGCGGGGTTGCGCGCGTCCGGGACCCCGTCGGTGTAGAGGACGATGGCCTCGCCCGCAGCGAGGCGAAGCCGGTTGAGAGGGAAGGCGGCGGCGTCCAGGAGGCCGACGACGGGCCCGCCCTCGGCCCGCACGGGCTCCGGCACGCTCCCGCCCGACAGCCGAACCGGCGCCTCGTGCCCGGCGAGCGCGAACGTCAGCTCGCCGCTTGTGAGGTCGAGATTGCCGAGCACCGCGGTGACGTACATGCCGGCGTCGTTCTCCGCGCTCAGGCGGCGGTTCAGCTCGGCGAGGACCGCAGCCGGATCGCTGGTGTGGGCGGCCACGGTCTCGAAGAGCGTCTTGGCGCGCGCCATGAAGAGCGCGGCGCCCACGCCCTTGCCAGACACGTCTCCCACCAGGAAGTGGAGGCTCGCTCCGGCGCGAAAGTGGTCGAAGAGGTCGCCCCCGACGGCCCGCGCCGGCACGAGCGTCGCGGCCAGCTCGTAACCCTCTCCTGGTCCGCCCGCCAGGGGCTGCGGCAGCATGTCGGCCTGGATGCGCCGGGCGATCCGGAGCTCGCTCTCGAGACGCTCCTTCGCGGCGGTGGTGTTGCGGAGGTCCTGGATGTGCGCCTTGAGCGAGTCGCGCATGTGGCGGAAGGCGCGCGCCAGGCCGCCGATCTCGTCCGGCGAGTCGAGGGTCGGCAGCTCCAGCTCCAGGTCGCCGGTGGCCATCTGCTCGGCGCTCGACGCCAGGGCCTTGACCGGCCGCGTGATCCTCCGCGAGACGAGCACGGTCACGGCGGCGAGCAGCGCGAGCCCCGTGGCCGCGAGCGCGGCCTGCACGAGGCGGAGGAGGCGGACGTCGGCCAGCAGCTCCTGCTCGGGCGACAGGAGCGCCAGGGACCATCCGGCGCGGCCCAGCGGCCGATAGGTCAGGCGGTGGCGCTCCCCTTGCACCTCGACGGGCACGAAGCCTCGCTCTCCCGCGAGCATGCGCCCGACGACCGGCTCGAGCTGGGCGCGGGGCTCGGCCGGCAGCTCCTCGAGCAGGGGCCGCGAGGCCCCCGCGGCCTCGCGGTGGGGGAAGGCCAGCAGCCGGCCCGCGCGGGACAGGATCACCGCGAAGCCGCGCCCGTCGGCCAGCGACGCGGCGATGCCGTCGAGCCATTCGAGCGAGACGCGGGCGGCGACGACGCCGGGCCGGTCGCCGTCGACGGCGACGGGTGCGTACGTGACCTGCCATGCGCCGGACCCGGACTGCTGCGGCTCGGACCACGCGGCCTCGCCGGCGGGCGCTTCGTTCGCGGCGGGCTCGAACGAGAACGTGACGCCGCTCAGCTCACGGCCCGGCGAGAGGGCGCGGCGCAGGGCGTCGTCGCGGCCCTCGGGCCTGGCGGCGGCGGCGAGGGCGGCGGCCAGGCGTGCGCGGTCCTCGATCGAGGCGAGGACGCTCTCGACACGGCGGGCGGCGGCCTCGGCCCGGGCGTCCGCGGCGCGTTCGGCGGCCGTGAGCGCCAGCCGGCGCGCCAGCGCGTTCGAGACCGCGATCGTCGTCGCGTAAACCGTGCCGCAGGCGAGAAGAGTCCACGCGATGAGGCGAGTCGTGACGCTCGCGAATCGGTGCGACACGGCCTCCGAATATAGCGAAGCCTCCTGCGCCGGCACAACGCAAGGGGCGGCCGGACCGAGGCATACTGGGAGCGGCGAGCCCATGCCGAACGTCATCCAGCCGGCGCCCACCGGGCGCGCGAAGTGCCGAGGCTGCGGCCAGGCCATCGCCGCGGGGGAGCTGCGCTTCGGAGAGAGCCTGCCCAACCCGTTCGCCGATGGCGAGATGACGCACTGGTTCCACCTGGCCTGCGCCGCCTACAAGCGCCCGGAACCGTTCCTGCAGACGGTCGAGGCGAGGGGCGAGCCCCTGGACGACCGCGAGCGCCTCGTGGCCGAGGCGAGGCTGGGCCTGGCGCACCGGCGCCTGCCCCGCGTGAGCGGCGTGGAGCGCTCGCCCTCGGGCCGCGCCCAGTGCCGCGCCTGCCGCACGAGCATAGAGAAGAACGCCTGGCGGATCTCCCTCGTCTTCTACGAGGAGGGCCAGTTCTCCCCGTCCGGCTTCATCCACGTGCCCTGCGCCCGGGCGTACCTCGAAGCGACCGACGCGGAGATGCTGCCGCGCCTCCGGCACTTCGCGCGGGGCCTGGTCGACGACGACCTGAGCGAGGTCGAGGCGGAGCTGCGACGCCCGGCGGCCGCTCCCTGAACGGCGCTCAGCGCTCCCGCGCCACGGGATAGATCCCGTGGCGAGCGTCGGCGTACGGCGTCCTGCGGTAGAGCCATTCGAGACGTGCAGCGCCGTCCTTCGCGAAGGCGGGATCCTGCGCGAGCTTCGACTCGTACTCCGCACGCAGCGTCCCGTCCGCGGCGAGCATCCGCTCCGCCAGGGGAGCCATCACGTAGGTCTCCACGTACTCGGTCGGCTGGAGCACCGAGAGGAAGAAGCCCCATTGGAACAACGAGTCCGGCGACTCGGGCTCGAGGAGCAGCGCCGCGAGGTCCCCTCTCGGCTGATCGGTGGGAACGCGCACGGAGGCAGCGGGGAAGGTCTCCGTGGCGACCTCGGAGCGCACGCTCGCCGTCACGGGCACCCTGCCCTCGAAGGGCGCCCCGAGCCTCGGGTCCGAGAGCCGGTAGCGTTCGACCTGAACCGTCCGCGGCGCGGTGATCGTCTCGAAGCGGATCCCGTGCAGCGCGATCCGCTCGATCACGTCCCGCCAGGCTCCTGGGATCCAGTACGCGCGCGGTCGCTCGACGCGAATCGAGGGGCCCATCCCCTGGCGGGGCACGGTGATGCGCTTGGGCCGCCCGAGGTACTCGATGCGCTGCCCGCCCGCGACGGGCGCGGGCACGAGGCGCCACTCGACGGCCTTGAACGCGAAGTCACGCTTCGGTCCCTCGGCGCGCCACGCGAGCGGCACCAGCGCCGGCCTCCGAGCCTCGTCCGCGGCGACGGCCTCCCGGAGCGAAGGCGCTCCGGCGTCCAGCACGCGAGCGAGGCTGTCCAGGAACACGACCGTCCCGAGCACGCGCTGGCGAAATGGCTTCAGGGAGTGGTTCTCCACCAGGATCGTGGGCAGGTGGCGGGCGTCGCCGTAGCCGTTCGAGTAGCGCGGGTCGGCGACCCAGTCCCCGAAGCCCTGGCCGGGATCGAGCGCGTCGTTGACCTGGATCAGCGGTCCGGGGACGTGGCCCATGGCCTCGAGGTCCCGGTCCACCGCGGGCCGGAGGCGCGCGTCGAGCCATTGCGTGATCGCGGGCGAGTGGCCGTTGCCGGCATCCCAGCCATAGGTGACGTCGTACTCGTAATCGGCTCCGTCGGTCACGTGGACGTCCACGTAGAGGTCGGGCGCCCACTCGTCGAGGGCCCGCAGGAGCGCACGGATCTCCGGCGTGTCCGCCTTGGCGTAGTCGCGGTTCAGGTTGAGGTTCGTGGCGTTCGTGCGCCAGCCCATCCGCTCGGGTCCACGCTGGTTGATGCGGTT
This sequence comes from Vicinamibacteria bacterium, assembly GCA_035691285.1. Lineage (GTDB taxonomy): Bacteria > Acidobacteriota > Vicinamibacteria > Fen-336 > Fen-336 > DATFEN01. The sequence continues at coordinate 5,805 of DASSJI010000176.1, forward strand.
CGTCTCCGAGGAGCGCTCGTGTCCGTCCACGTTGAGGATGGGGATGAAGAGCAGGCTGACCCGGTCGAGGAGCGCGCGCCGGGCCTTCGTGGCCAGGGCGTCGCGCAGCAGCATCAGCGTCGCGTCCTTGCCGTCGATCTCGCCGGCGTGGATGCCCGCCTGGACGAGCAGCACCGGCTTGCCGAGACGCCGGACCGCTTCGGGCGTCGCGGCGCCGCCCCGCGCGGCGACGGCCATCCAGACGTCCCGCCCCTCGCCGCTCCGGCCGAGCGACACGAGGCGCAGCTCCGGGCTCGCCGCCGCGAGACGGCGCAGGAACGCGACCGTCTCGTCGTAGCTCGGCGTGCGGCTCCCGGCGCTCGCCTCGAACGGCGTGGCCCAGGGATGGCCCGGCGCCAGGAGCAGGGTCTCGCTCTTGCCGTTCCACGGCAGAGCGGGCGGCAGGACGTCGGCGGCCAGGGCCAGGGCGAGCGTCGCGAGCATCCCGTGACTCTAGCTCAAGCGGCGGCCGTCCCCCGCGGCGCTCAGCGGCTCACGTCCGCGCTCCCCGTGATCTGCGCCGACACCCGCCGGGGGACCGGCCGCATTCGGACGCGGTCGCCGCGCGCCGCCCGGTCCTGTGCCGCGCGCCAGAGATGGAACACCGCATAGCCGCGCCAGGGCCGCCAGGCCTCGGCCCGGGACTCGAGCGCGCGGCTCGTGAACGGCGGCCCGCCCGCCGCCGCCACCCGGCGCAGCACCAGGTCCGCCGCCGGGAACGCGTCGGGCTCGCCGAGCGCCCGCAACGCCACGTACTGCGCGGTCCAGGAGCCGAAGCCCGGCAGCGCCGCGAGCGCCGCCTGCACCTCCTCGACCGGCGCCGCGAAGTCCACGGCGCCCTCGATCACCGCGCGCGAGAGCGCGCGCAGCGCGGCGACGCGCGCGCCGGTGATCCCCAGGCCGTCCAGGTTCGCCGCGGCGAGCGCCTTCGCGTCCGGGAACAGGTGGGTCAGGTCCGCGGCGTCGCCCGCGATCCTCTTCCCGGCGCGGGCCACGAGGCGGGCGGCGAGCGTCCGCGCCGCCGCCACGCTGACCTGCTGGCCCAGGACCGCGCGCACCGCGCACTCGAACGGATCCCAGGCGCCCGGGATGCGGAGCCCGGGCCGGCGCCTCACGAACGGCGCCAGCAGACGGTCGCGGCCCAGCTCCCTCGCGATGCGGTCGGGGTCGGCGGCGAGGTCGAACGCGCGGCGTGCGGTGGAGACGAGCTGGAACAGGACCTCCGGCGCCGCGCCGTGGACGCGCAGCTCGAGCGCGCGCTCTTCGGCGACGGGACGGAGGCGGACGACGGCGTGGGCGCCGTTCATCGCGACCGTCCGGGCATAGCCTTGCGCGTCCACGCGCTCGACGCCGGGGACGGCCCGGACCGCGAGGAAGTCGCGAACCTGCTCCCAGTCGTAGGGAGGCCGGAACGCGAGCTCGAGCGCGACGCCGTCTCCGGCTTCCGCGGGAGCGCCGCGGCGCTTGCGCAGCTCGCGGGGAGCGCGCCCGTACGTGCCCCGGAACACGGCGTTGAACCGCCGCACGCTCCCGAAGCCCGCGGCCAGTGCGACGTCCGTGATCGGCAGCTCGGTGGCGTCGAGCAGGCGCTTCGCGAAGTGCAGGCGCCGGGTCTGGGCGAGCGTGACGGGCGTTGCGCCCAGGTGCCGCAGGAACAGGCGTCGCAGGTGGCGCGGCCCGATCCCGAGCCGCGTCGCGAGCCTTTCCACGGACACCGCGTCGAGCGCGCCGTCCTGGATGAGGCGCAGCCCGCGCCGGACGACCGCCGACGTGCCGAGCCACGCCGGCGTGCCCGGAGCCGCCTCGGGCCGGCAGCGCAGGCAAGGCCGGAAGCCGGCCTCGGCTGCGGCAGCAGCGGTGGCGTAGTAGCGCACATTCGCCTTCTTCGGACTGGGCACGGGGCAGATGGGACGGCAGTAGATCCCCGTGGAGACCACGGCGATGAAGAACTTGCCGTCGAACCGCGGGTCGCGGCTCACTCGAGCCCGGTCGAGCGCGCTCCGGTCGAGGCCAAGGATCGGCTCCACGGCCCGACGATACGATGGCCCGGGGCGGCCGACCAGCCGTTTTCGGCCCTGGAACGAGCCCCGTTCGCCGGGACCCCTTGGCCCGGCACGGACAAACTTGCGGCCCGGCCGATCTCTCGCGAAAGGATTTCCGCACCCTTCGCGCTCCGCGCCGGCCTGGGCGCAAGAAATGGCGTGCGGCCCGTGGCCCGCTTCTTGCTCGACGCGCCGCAGGGAGGGAGCCATGGAGATCCGAACGGTGCTCTGCCCCATCGATTTCACGCCGCTGTCGGAGCGCGCGGTGTGCATGGCCGTCGCGATCTGCCAGCGCTTCGGGGCGCGCCTCGTGCTCGAGCACAACCTCGACCCCCGGCCCCCGGCGTTCCTCTCGGTCTCGTGGATGTGGACCGGGGACCACGGCGCGGCCGATCAGGAGAAGGCCCGCCTCGGCGAGGAGCGGCTGCGCGAGGCGCTCGAACGGCTGCCGAGCAACCTGGCCCGCGAGGCGAAGCTCACGCGTGGTCCGGTCGACCTCGGCCTGCTCGAAGTGGCGAACCGGCTTCGCGCGGACCTCCTGGTGATGGGAAGCCACGGATGGAGCAGCGCCGAGCACCACTCGCTCACCGAGCAGATCCTCGACGAGGCGCCGTGCCCCGTGCTCACGGTCACGCAGGAGGGAACGGACGGCTCGTTCCTGGCGACCGCGGAAGGCCAGCGCGCCACGGTCCTCGTGCCGGTGGACCTGCGGAGCCACTCGCGCACGACCGTGGCCCACGCCCTGGAGCTGGCCGACACGCTGCCCCTCTCGCTGCGCCTGCTGCACGTGGAGGAGGGGCCGGTCGAGTCGGGCGACCTCGAGGGCGACCGCCGCCGGCTCGAGGCGCTCGTGCCCGAAGAACGCCGCGCCTCGGTGGAGTTCCACATCCGCAGCGGCCAGCGCGCCAGCGAGATCCTGAGGGCGGCCGAGGAGCTGGGCGCCCGCCTGATCCTGATGGGATGCCATCCGAAGGGCGCGGTCGAGCGCTTCTTCACCGGGGCGACGGCCCGCGACATCCTGCACCGGGCCCCCTGCCCGGTCTGGTTCGAGCCGACCACGTCCCGCGCGGAGCTGCACGCGGCGTCCTAGCGGCCGGACGGATCAGAGCGAGAGGTGCAAGCGGAGCGCGTCCTCGAGAGCCGCGAGGAGCGCCGGTGTGAGCTGGCCCACGCGACGGCCGACACGTGCGATCGAGACGGACCGCACCTGCTCGGCCTGAGCCTTCGAGTCCGCCGGCAGCCGACATTCGGAGGCCGGCAGGAGGACCTGGAACGGAAAGACCCGGCTCACGTTCGAGGTGACCGGGACAACGGTAACGACGCCGCGGTTGAGCATCAGCGTGACTTTTCGAGGCCGTCGTCCGAAGCGGCGTCCCAGACGTCGGCGTCGCCACTCGCGGCCCACTCGGCCCATGCCTCTGCGTAGGCAGGACCCCGCTCGGTGGCCCGAAGCAGCCTCACGGCATGCTATACGACCGCCGATCCTCGAGCCTGCGGCGATGCTACGCGCCTACTCGTCGAGAAACTCCACGTCCTCGTCCGGGGGGCTCACGCTGATCTTCCCTCCCGGCTACTACGCTCACGGTCACCGCATCCGTCGCAGCTCCGCCTCGGCCGCCATCACGGCGAACGGGGCCCAGTCGGGCGAGGCCGCCAGGCGCTCGAACGTCTCGCGGGCCCTGTCCCGCTGGCCGCTCACGAGCCAGTAGAAGCCGGCGCCGTAGAGGCGCGTGGCCGAGGACAGCGCGCCCTCGCCGGTCAGGAGCTCGTCCACGCCCTTCTCGCCCTTGAAGACGAGCAGCCGGTCCAGGTAGTCCTGGTCCTCGATCACCGGGAGATCCCGCCGGACCGGCACGAGAGCCTCGGCAGCTTCCTTGTCGCGCCCCAGTCGCTTCAGCGTCATCCAAAGCCAGTTCGTCGTCGCCACCAGCCGGTCGGGGCTGCCCTTGGACGCCTCCAGGCAGGCGCGATACGCCTCGAGCGCCTTCTCGTCCTCGCCCTTCAGGTAGTGGGCGAGCCCGAGGTGGTAGTAGATGTTGAAGTGCAGCGTGCTCGTGGGGATGCCCTGGGGGTTCGGGAGGCCGTCGGGCTCGACCTCGTCAGCCTTCCCCTGGACGAGCGCTCGGGCCTTCTCGAGATCGGCGATCGCGTTGTCGAGCTCGCGCAGCGTTATGTAGCGATGGCCGCGATGGCGCAGCAGCCGCGCGTCGCCGGGATGCTTCTCGAGACCGCGGGTGTAGATCGCGATCGCCTCGCGGTAACGGCCCAGGTACGCGGTCCGCCGGCCGAGCCAGATGACGTTGTCGGCCGCGTCGGGATCCCTCGTGAAGTCGGCCGTGGCCTGGGCGAGCTTCGCCTCGAAGTCCTTCCGGGTCGCCTCGCTCAGCGCGACCGCCGTGAGCGGCCGGCCCAGGAGCGAGGTGGCGACGGCCGCCTCGGCCTTCGCGGCGGCGGCCGGCTTGAGGTAGCGGTCGTACCATCCCTGGTAGCGGAGCAGCACGTCCTTGCGGAAGCTGGGCGTGCCGATGTCGTGGTACTCGTCCGGGTAGATCACGAGCTCCGTGGTCACGCCGCGCCGCCGCAGCGACTGGTAGAGCTGCTCTGAGTTCAGCAGCGGCACGCGCATGTCGGCCGATCCGCAGAGGACGAGCGTCGGCGTCACGACTTTCTCGATGTCGAAGAACGGGCTGAGACGCGACCACAGCTCCGGGTTCTTCCACGGCAGTCCCAGCTCGGTCTCCCACCAGTACTGCAGGTCGTCGGTTCCGTAGTTCGCGTGCATCAGCAGGCCGCTGGCCCCGGCCACCGCCGCCTTGAAGCGGGTGGTCTTCGTGATCGCGTAGTTCGTGAGGTAGCCGCCGTAGCTCCAGCCTCCGATGCCCTGGCGCTCCGCATCGCCGATGCCGCGGGCGATCACGTCGTCGACGGCGGCGAGGCAGTCGCCGAGGTCCTTGTTGCCCCAGTCCCTCCAGATCGCGCGGCCCCACGCCTTGCCGTAGCCGGTGGAGCCGCGGTAGTTCGGCGAGACGACGGCGTAGCCCTGGGCCGCGAGGAAGTGCCGGCGCAGGTCGAAGGAGGTGTCGGTCTGCTGCTGTGGGCCGCCGTGCGGGTAGAGGACGACCGGGAGCCTCGTCCCCGCGGCGTGGTCGGGCGGCAGCCAGAGGAAGTAGTCGACGCTCGCGCCGTCCGGGGCCTTGGCCTGGAGGTGGCGCACATCGCTGAGGCGCAGGCCCTTGACGAGCGCGTCGTTCGTGCCGGTGAGGCGGCGCAGACTGCCGGGCGCCGCAGCGAAGATCTCGGCCGGCGCGCTCGGCTCGCTGATGAGCAGCGCGATCTCGCCCTTCCGGCCCACGTCGAAGTCCGAGATCGACCGCTCGCCGTCCACGACGCGCTCCACGGCCCCGCCCGCGGCGGGCACGCGCACCAGGTGCTGGTTGCCGCCGTCCTCGACGACGAAGAGGACGAAGCGGCCGTCCGGCGCGAAGCGCGGCGCGACCGCCACGTTCCGGTCGAGCGCCGGGGTGAGCGGGCGGGCCGGCCCGCCGTCCACCGGCGCGATCGCCACGTAGTTGGAGGTGTAGATCGTGTCCTGGATCTCCGGCCCCTGCTCGATGTAGGCGACGTAGCGGCCGTCGGGCGAGAACGCCGGCGCGGACTGGGCCGCCTGTGTCGCCGCGAGGGCGACGGCCTTCGCGCCGGGCCGCGGCTCGATCAGGAAGACGTCGCTGTTCTCGTTGAGGTCCGGCTCCTCGCTGCGGTTGCTGACGAAGGCGATCAGGCGGCCGTCGGGCGACCACGCCGGCGCTGAAACGTCGTAGGGCCCGGAGGTCAGCGCGGCGCTCGATCTCGTCCGCAGGTCGAAGACGTGGAGCTGGGAGCGCAGCTCCTTCAGGTAGCCCGAGCCGTCGGTCTTGAACTTGAGGCGTCGGATCACGATGGGCCTGGGCTTCTTCTTCTTGGCGGCGCTCTCTTCGTCGTCCGCCTCGGGCTCGTCCGGATCGGGGTCCGACACGACCAGCGCGAGGCGCGTGCCGTCCGGCGACCAGGCCATGGACCGGACGCCGCCCTTGAAGTCCGTGAGGCGCTGCGCCTCGCCGCCCTGGCGGTCGAGGAGGTACACCTGGGTCTTCTTGCCCTCGCGGCCGGACAGGAACGCGAGATGGCGTCCGTCCGGGCTGAAGCGCGGGCGGGACTCCGACTTCGGGCTCGAGGTCAGCCGCAGGGGCTCTCCTCCGGCGAAGGGGACCATCCAGAGGTCCTTCTGGGATTCGTCCTTCTCGGCGTCGATCGTCTCGACGGCATAGGCCACCCACTTCCCGTCCGGGCTGATCTGCGGCCCCTCCACGTCCTTGAGTGCGAGCAGGTCGTCGATCGCGACCGGACGCGTCTGGCCGTGGACGGCGGCCGGGCACAGGGCGAGCAGGAGCGCGGCACGTCGGAGCATGGTCACCTCGAGAGACGCTATTATCTCCGGGCTTTCACGAGACCCGAACGCGGATGCTGCCATCCCTGCTTGCGCTCTCGCTGCTCGCCGGCCCGACAGGGGGCGCGTGGGGCGACCTCGCCGTCGACCTGCTCGCCCGCTACCTCCAGATCGACACCACGAACCCGCCGGGCAACGAGAAGCGGGGCGCGCTCTTCATGAAGGACGTCCTCGAGAAGGAGGGGATCGCGGCCACGCTCGACGAGTTCGCCCCGGGCCGCGCGAACCTCCGCGCCGTGCTGCGAGGGAACGGCACCAGGCGCCCGATCGTCCTGATGAACCACATCGACGTGGTGCCCGCCGACCCGCAGCGCTGGTCGGTGCCGCCCTTCTCGGGCGCCGTCAAGGACGGCCGGCTCTACGGGCGCGGCGCCGTGGACATGAAGGGCGAAGGCATCGTGCAGCTCGTGGCGTTCCTGCGCCTCAAGCGGGACAAGGTGCCCCTGGCCCGCGACGTCGTCTTCCTCGCGACCGCCGACGAGGAGGACGGCTTCGCCGGGATCGAACGGGTGCTCTCGCCGGAAGGCTGGCGGGACCAGGTGCTCGGCGCCGAGTACCTGCTCACCGAGGGGGGCGAGAACCGCGTCGGGAGCGACGGCAGGCCGCTCTACTTCGGCGTCCAGACCGCGCAGAAGTCGCCCTACTGGCTCCGGCTTCAGACGACCGGCGAGCCGGGCCACGGCTCCCGCCCGCTCGCGAGCTCGGCCCCGAACCGCCTGATCCGCGCCCTCGAGCGCATCCGCGCCTGGCGGACCGAGCTGCGCGTGCTGCCCTCGGTCGCGAAGTTCTTCCGTGACCAGGCTCCGCGCGCGACCGGCCCCCAGGCGGCCTGGTACCGGGACATCGGCAAGGCCATCGCCGATCCCGAGACTGCCCGCGCGATCTACGACGGCGATCCCGGTGTTTCGGCGCTGCTGCGCGACACGGTCTCGATCACCGTCGTCAAGGCGGGCTACAAGACGAACGTGATCCCCGGCACGGCCGAGGCGGAGCTGGACGTGCGCCTGCTGCCGGGCACCGAGCCCGAGGCCTTCCTCGAGCGGCTGCGCGCCGTCGTCGACGATCCCGCCGTCGCGATCACGCCGATCGGCGACATCCTGACCCCGGTCGAGAGCCCCATCGACACCGACTTGTTCCGGACGATCGAGCGCATCCTGGGGGCGCGCCACCCCGGCGTGCCCGTGACCACCCAGCTGGGCACGGGCGCCACCGAGAGCTCGCTCCTCCGGCCGCTCGGGGTGATCTGCTACGGCTTCACGCCGCTGCTGCTCACGAGCGCCGAGGATGCGTCGCAGCACGGCGACGACGAGCGCGTCCCGGTGGAGACGCTCCGGGAGGCCGTCGAGATCTTCTACGACGTCGTGGCGGCCTTCGCCCGGGCGGAATGACCGCTCCGTCTCTCGTGCTCCTCGTCCTCGCCGCGTCGGAGGCGGTCCTTCCGTTCCCGCTGGAAGAAGGCGGGTTCTGGATCTACCGCGAGACCTACACGGAGCGGCGCCGCGGCCTGGATGCCATCACGGAGGAGGAGACGCGGTTCTCCGTGAGGCGCGCTTCGGGCCAGGTCTTCGTCGTGCAGAAGGGCGGCGCCGACCCCGCGGGCGCCGCGCCGGTCGAGACGGGGCCGGGATTCGTCCGCCTCGGTCCGTGGACGGGCGACGAGGCGCTCCCGCTTCCCCTGGAGGTGGGGGGAAGCGGTCCCTCCGAGGACGGCCGCGCCGCCTGGACCGTGGAGGCCGAGGAGCGTGTGAGCGTGCCGGCCGGCGATTTCACCGCCCTGCGCTGCGCGCTGCGCACCTGGCGCAGCGAGTCGCTGCTCTGGGTCGCGCCGG
>DASSJI010000177.1:0-2422 GCA_035691285.1 Vicinamibacteria bacterium
CGGAGCAAGAAGGCGGCGAAGAAGGCGAAGAAGCGCGCCAAGAAGGCCGCCAAGAAGGCGAAGAAGGCGAAGAAGTCCAAGCGCGGCAAGTAGCCTGTTGGTCAGGGGGCGCTGCGAGCCGGCGCCCCCTCGTCTCTCTAGGGCACGATGGCCGTCTTCAGCGCCTCGCCGCCCCGGGCCATGTCGGCGAGCACCTGCGGCAGCTTCGCCAGCGGCTCGCGCCCCGAGATCAGGACGTCCGGGTCGAAGCCGCCCGCGGCGACGAGGGCCAGCGCCTCCCGCACGATGGCAGGCGTGTGGTGGAAGGTCGCCGAGATCGTGATCTCCTCGTAGTGGACCCGCGGAGCGTCGAGGCGCAGCTCCGTGCCGGCCGCGCAACCCGCGAACAGGTTCACGGTCCCCCCCTTGCGCACGACCTCGAGGGCGACCTGCGAGACGGCGGGCTGGCCGGCGGCCTCGACGACCAGGTGGAAGCCACGGCCACCCGGGCTCGCCGCCATGAGCGCGGGGGCGAGGCGGTCGTCGGCCACGATGGTCGCGTCCGCGCCCAGCGTCCGGGCCCGCGCGAGCTTGTGCGGCTTGCGCCCGGCGGCGACGACCGAGGCGCCCCGCGCCTTCGCCAGCGCCACGAACATCAATCCGATGCCGCCCGTGCCCAGGATGGCCGCTGACTCTCCCGCCTGCAGCCCTTCGACGCCGCGCATCACGCAGGCCAGCGGCTCCACGACCGCCGCTTTGTGGTCCGGCACGCCCTCCGGGATGAGGATGAGGTTGCGCGCCGCCACGCGCGCCGGGATCCGCGCGAACTCCGCGTAGGCGCCGTTCCAGAACATCAGGTCGTCGCACAGGCTCTCGCGCCGAGTCGCGCAGAACTCGCACCGGCCACAGGGCGCCGAGTTGGCGGCCACGACGCGATCGCCCGGCCGGAACTCCGCGACGCCTTCGCCCACGGCCTCGACGGCGCCGGCGATCTCGTGGCCGAAGAGAGCCGGGGGCACGATCATCCGCGCGTGGTAGCCGCGGCGGTAGACCTTGAGGTCGGTGCCGCAGGTGAGGGCGACGCGGGTGCGCAGCAGGACGTCGCCCGGCTCGAGCCGCGGGACGTCGACCTCCTCGATGCGCACGTCCTCCCTGCCGTGAAGGACGGCGGCCTTCATCCGCGCCGTCACGGGCGGCTCACCTCCACCATCACCTTGAGGACGCCCGGCGCCGGCTTCGCCGCGCGCTCGAAGGCGGCCGCGGCCTCCCGCAGCGGGTAGCGGTGAGTGATCAGCTCTCGCACGCGGATCTCCCGGGCGAACACGAGCTGCGCGGCGAGATCCTGCACGTCCACCGACGCGCTGTACGAGGTGAGGATCTGCTTCTCGGCGCCGCACAGCGCGCCGAGGTCGGCCGTCACGGTCTCCCCGACCGACGTGGCGGCGAAGACCATGACGCGGCCCGCGGGCCGCGTGGACGCCACCGCCTGGTCGAAGGCCGCCTGGCCGACGGCCGCCAGCAGCGCGACGTCCACGCCCCGGCGCCCGGTGAGCCCGCGGATCTCCGCAGGCACCTCGCCGCGCGCGTCGAGGGCGACGCTGGCTCCCAGCCTGCGGCTCGCCTCGAGCCGGTCGGGCATCGTGTCCGTCGTGATCACCTCCGCGCCGAACCAGCGCGAGAGCTGCATCAGCAGGAGCCCGATCGGTCCCTGACCCACGACGAGCACCGTCTGGTCCTTGCCGATGCCGGCCTTCTTCACGGCCTTGAGGCAGGTGTTGACCGGCTCCACGAAGGCGGCTTCCTCGGCGAGCACGGCATCCGGCACCGCGATGGCGCCTCGCGCGACGATCCAGTCCATCGCCCGCACGTACTCTGCCATCCCGCCGCCTGCGGGCTCGAAGCCGGCGGTGGTGCCGTTCTTCTTGTACGTGTCGCACTGGGCGTAGGCCTTCTCCGCACAGTAGAAGCACTGGCCGCACGGGATGTGGTGGTGGAGCGCGACGCGCTGGCCTTCGCGGAAGAGGGTCACCCCGGGGCCGGCCTTCGCGACGACGCCGGCCGTCTCGTGGCCGAAGACGCGGGGCGGCTCGAGGAGCCCCTTCTCGATCTTCTTGATGTCCGTCCCGCAGACCCCGCAGGCCTCGACCCGCACGAGCAGCTCGCCCGGTCCGATCTCGGGGATGGAGATGTCCTCGACCTGAAGGAGGCCCTTGCCGCGGTAGACGGCGGCGAGCATGGGGGCTACCCGCCCAGCAGGCTCCGCAGCACGAAGAACACGTTCTCCTTGCGCTCGCGCAGGCGGCGGTAGAAGTACGGGAACCAGTGGGTGCCGTAGGGCACGTAGATGCGGACGTTGTGGCCCTCCTTGACGAGCTCCTCCCAGCGCCTCGGGCGCAGGCCGTAAAGCATCTGCATCTCGAAGCGCTCCTTGCCGACGCCGTTC
>DASSJI010000178.1:0-14784 GCA_035691285.1 Vicinamibacteria bacterium
CAGGCCGGTGCCCGTGCACGGGGGGCGACGCTCTACCTGACCCTCGAACCCTGCGCGCACCACGGACGCACCCCGCCGTGCGCGCCGCGGGTCGCCGCCGCCGGGGTTCGTCGCGTCGTGGCCGCCATGCGCGACCCGAACCCTCTCGTGTCCGGCCGCGGCCTCGCGCTGCTCCGAAGGCACGGTGTCGGCGTCGAGACCGGCTTGATGGAAGAGGAAGCGCGCCGGCTCAACGAGCGCTTCGTGATCGCGGCGCGGCTTGATCGGCCGTTCGTCCAGCTCAAGGCGGCCGTGACCCTCGATGGCCGGATCGCGACGGCGAGCGGCGATTCGCGGTGGATCACGAGCCCGGCCCAGCGTGCCGCGGCCCGCCGCCTGCGCCGGCTCCACGACGCCGTGCTCGTGGGCATCGAAACCGCGCTGGCCGACGATCCGCTGCTGCTGCCGCGGCCGCGCACGCGGCGGCCGTTCGTGCGGATCGTTCTCGACTCGCGGCTCCGGCTGCCGACCGGGGGGCGGCTCGCACGCACCGCGCGTCGCGCGCCGGTCTGGGTGCTCTGCTGCCGCGCCGGCGCCCGGCGCCGGCGCGCGCTCGAAGCGCGAGGCGTCGCGGTGCTCGAGCTCGGCGGCCGGCCCACCCGCGTGCCGCTCCGCGCAGCCCTGCGCCTGCTGCGACGCCGCGGGATCTGGAGCCTGATGGTCGAGGGTGGCGGAGAGGTGCACGGCGCGTTCCTCCACGCGCGGCTCTTCGACCAGCTCGCCCTCTTCCGCGCGCCGCTGCTGCTTGGCGGGCGCGGGAGCCGGCCGGCCTTCGGAGGCCCCGATCCGAAGCGGATCGCGGACGCGCTGCGGCTACGGGCTGCCCCTGCCCCGAAGGGCGCCCCTTACGAGCTATGGTACGCACGGTAACCGGCGCGTCCAGGGAAAGGGACGGCGGCGCGTCCGTCAAGGCTCACGAGGACTGAGGCGTGTTCACGGGAATCGTCGAAGAGGCCGGCACGATCGACCGGGTGGAGCGTCGCAAGGACGTGCTGGTGGTCGAGGTTCGCGCGGGACGCGTGCTCGAGGGTCTGGCCGTGGGAGGCTCGATCGCGGTGAACGGCTGCTGTCTCACGGCGGTGTCCGTGAGCCCCGCAGGCTTCGTCTGCGAGCTGACCGAGGAGACGCTGCGCCGGACCGCCTTCGACGAGCGGCTGCGGCCAGGCGTGCGGGTCAACCTGGAGCGGCCCATGAGGGCCTCGGGCCGCTTCGACGGCCACATCGTCCAGGGCCACGTGGACGGGCTCGGCACGGTCCGCGAGCTCAGGCGCCTCGGGGACTCGGCGGAGCTGCTGGTCGCCCCGCCTCCGTCCCTCGAGCGCTACCTGGTCGAGAAGGGGTCCGTGGCCATCGACGGCGTGTCGCTCACGGTGGCCAGCCTCGCCCCTGGGTTTTTCACCATCGCGCTGATCCCGTATACACTCAGCGAGACGAACCTCGGGGACAGGCAGCCGGGGGACAAGGTCAGCCTCGAGGCCGACGTCATCGCGAAGTACGTGGAGCGCCTCTTGGCGCAACGAGACCGCTAGGCCGTGCCACTCAGCAGCATTCCCGAAGCGATCGAGGACATCCGCGCCGGCCGCATGGTCGTCGTGGTGGACGACGAGGATCGCGAGAACGAGGGCGACCTCACCCTGGCGGCCGAGAAGGTGACGCCCGAGGCGATCAACTTCATGGCCCGCTACGGCCGGGGGCTCATCTGCCTGCCGATGACCGGCGAGCGCCTCGACCAGCTCCGCATCCCGCTGATGGTGCAGGACGAGGAGAACAGCGCCAAGTTCGGGACGGCGTTCTGCGTGCCCATCGAGGCCAAGCACGGCACCACCACGGGAATCTCGGCCGCCGATCGTGCCCGCACCATCCTGGCCGCCATCGACCCGAAGACGAAAGCCGAGGATCTCGCGCGGCCCGGCCACATGTTTCCGCTCAGGGCGCAGCCGGGCGGCGTGCTCCAGCGCTCGGGCCAGACGGAGGCGGCCGTGGACCTCGCGCGCCTCGCCGGGCTCGCGCCCGCCGGCGTGATCTGCGAGATCATGAGCGAGGACGGCTCGATGGCCCGCATCCCGCAGCTCGAGGCCTTCTGCCGCGAGCACCGGCTGCGGATGGTCTCCGTGCGGGACCTCATCGAGCACCGGATGCGGCACGAGCGCCTGGTTCGGAAGGTGGCCGAGGCCAACCTGCCCACGCGCCACGGCGCGTTCAAGATCCACGCCTACGAGAGCGAGATCGACCGCGAGCACCACGTCGCCCTGACCTTGGGCGAGATCGCGGCGGACGAGGCGCTGCTGGTGCGGGTCCATTCCCAGTGCCTGACCGGGGACATCTTCGGGTCCAGCCGCTGCGACTGCGGCGAGCAGCTCGAGGCCGCGCTGGACATGATCGCCCGCGAGGGGCGGGGCGTGCTGCTGTACCTGCGCCAGGAGGGCAGGGGCATCGGGCTCATCCACAAGATCATGGCCTACCAGCTCCAGGACCAGGGCAAGGACACCGTCGAGGCCAACGAGGCCCTGGGCTTCAAGGCCGACCAGCGCGAGTACGGGATCGGCGCGCAGATCCTCGCGGAGCTCGGCGTGCGCCGTATGCGGCTCCTCACCAACAACCCACGCAAGTTCGTCGGCCTCGAGGGCTACGGCCTCACGATCGTCGAGCGGCTTCCCATCGAGGCGCCCGCCAACGACTTGAACCGCCGCTACCTGCGGACCAAGAAGGAAAAGCTCGGACACATCCTGCGGAGCGTCTAGCCTGATCCAAGAGTTCCTCCGCGCCATCCCGCTCTTCCGCGACCTGGAGGTCGAGGATCTCGCGCAGCTGCTCATGGTGTCCGTCGCTCGAAGGTACGGCGAGGGCGCGCCGATCCTGACCGAGGGCCAGACCGGCGGGTTCCTCCACTTCATTCGGTCCGGCAAGGTCCGCATCAGCAAGGTCGTGCCGGGGGTCGGCGAAGAGGCGTTGACCATCCTCGAGGCCGGGGACTTCTTCGGCGAGTTCGAGTTCTTCGACGGGGCCCCGGCCTCGGCGCACGCCATCGCCCACACCGACTGCGAGGTGCTCTCGATCCCGCACGCCGAGATGAAGGGTCTCGTCGAGCGGCGGCCCGAGACCGCAGCCCGCTTCCTCTGGGCCTTCGGGTACACCCTGGCCCGGCGCCTTCGGGACACGAACCAGAAGATGGCGACACTGTTCGCCATCACGCGGACGTTCTGACGTAACCCCCGTCTCTTCCACGGTTTAGGTTTTGACAACGTGCGCGTGGTGCCCTAGACTCTTCCGTTCCCGGCGAAGCCCGCCGAGCGGCCAGGGAGGGCCTGTCTTCCAGACGTGTTCGAGACACTCAGCGAAAAGCTGCAAGGCGTCGTGCGGTCGCTGCGCGGCCAGGGCAGCCTCTCCGAGGCTCACGTGGACGCGGCGCTCCGCGAGGTTCGGCTCGCCCTGCTCGAGGCCGACGTCCACTTCCAGGTCGTCAAGACCTTCGTGGAGCGCGTCCGCGCCCGGGCGGTGGGACAGGAGGTCCTCAAGAGCCTGACGCCCGACCAGGCCGTGCTCCGCATCGTCCGCGACGAGATGGTGGAGCTGCTGGGAGGGGAGGCGCCGCAGCGGCTGAAGCTCTCGTCGCGACCGCCCTCGGTGATCCTGTTGACGGGTCTCCAGGGGTCGGGCAAGACGACCACGGCGGCCAAGCTCGCCCGGTGGCTCGCGCAGGCCGGGCGCCACCCGCTGCTGGTTTCGACGGACGTCTACAGGCCCGCCGCCCGCGAGCAGCTCAAGACCCTCGGCGAGAGGAACGGCCTCAGGGTCCACGAGCCGGAAGGGGATGAGCCGCGGGTGCTGCTCCGCTCGGCGCTCCAGGAGGCGCGCGCCACGGGCTACGACGTGCTCCTCGTGGACACCGCCGGCCGCCTGCACATCGACGACGACCTGATGAAGGAGCTCGAGGAGCTGAAGGCGATCGCCGAGCCCTGCGAGATCCTGCACGTGGCCGACGCGATGACCGGCCAGGACGCCGTGCGCAGCGCCGAGGAGTTCCACCGTCGCGTCGGGACCACTGGCATCGTGCTCTCCAAGCTCGACGGAGACGCGCGGGGCGGAGCGGCGCTGTCGACCGCGAGCGTCACCGGGTGCCCGGTGAAGTTCGCGGGCACGGGCGAGCGCGTCGACGCGCTCGAGCCGTTCGACGCGGGCCGCATGGTCGGCCGGATCCTGGGCATGGGGGACGTGCTCGGGCTCATCGAGAAGGCCGAAGCCGCCTTCGACCGCGATGAGGCCGAGCGGATGGTCGAGAAGCTGCGGCGGTCCGAGTTCACCCTCGAGGACTTCCGCGAGCAGATGCGCCAGATCCGCAGGATGGGTCCCCTCGACCAGGTGCTCTCGATGCTGCCGGGAGTTTCCTCCATGAAGGGCGTCGACGTGGACGCCGGCGAGCGGGAGATGCGGCGGTCGTCGGCGATCATCGACTCGATGACGCCGGGCGAGCGGACGAACCCCGCCGTGATCAACGGCAGCCGGCGCAAGCGCATTGCGCGGGGCAGCGGCACCCGCGTCGAGGACGTGAACCGGCTGCTGCGG
This sequence comes from Vicinamibacteria bacterium, assembly GCA_035691285.1. Classification (GTDB taxonomy): domain Bacteria; phylum Acidobacteriota; class Vicinamibacteria; order Fen-336; family Fen-336; genus DATFEN01. The sequence continues at coordinate 4,603 of DASSJI010000178.1, forward strand.
CAGTTCGCGCAGGCGCGCAAGATGATGAAGGCTCTTGGGGGCGGGGGCGGCAAGGCGATGAGGCGCCTTTACGCGCGCCTGCCCCAGTTCCGCTAGCGATCAGGAAGGATTAACGATGCTGTCTATCCGGCTCAGAAGGACGGGGTCGACGAAGCGCCCCTACTATCGCGTTGTCGTGGCCGATTCCCGGGCGTGGCGGGACGGCCGCTTCGTGGAGACCTTGGGTCACTACGATCCACGGAAGCAGCCGGCGGTCGTGAAGATCGACCCGGAGCGGGCGAAGTACTGGATCGGGAAGGGCGCGCGCCCCTCCGACACGGTCAAGAGCCTGCTGAAGAAGGCGAAGGCGGAGTAGCTCCCCGGCCGTGGGGGAAGGCTTGAAGGAGCTGCTCGAAACCTTCGCGCGGGCGCTCGTGTCCCGTCCCGGCGAGGTGCGCGTCACGCAGATCGAGGACGAGGAGGGCATCCTGCTCGAGCTCGAGGTGGCGGAGGAGGACAAGGGCCGCGTGATCGGCCGCCGCGGCCGGACCGCCGATGCCCTGCGCACGGTCCTCGATGCGGTGGCCGAGCGCCAGGGGACGCAATGCGACGTGGAGGTCGTGGATTGAGCGCGTTCGCGGAGATGGTGACGATCGGCCGGGTGGTGAAGCCCCAGGGCCGCAAGGGAGAGCTCCTCACGGAGCCGCTGACCGATCGCCCCGACCGCTTTCCGACCCTGAAGCGGGCGTACGTCGCGGGCCCCGCCGGCGAGGCCCGCGAGGTGCGCGTCTCCTCCTGCTGGCCCCACAAGGGCCGCTTCGTCCTGAAGCTCGAGGGCGTCGACTCGATCGACGCCGCCGAGGTGTTCCGGGGCCTCGACGTGCGCATCGCGCCCGAGGAGCTCTCGCCGCTGCCGCCGGGGTCGTATTACCACCACGAGTTGATCGGCCTTCTGGCCGTCGAGGAATCCGGCCGGACCGTCGGGCGCGTCGACGGCGTCTGGGAGACCGGCGCGGGCGCTCCGCTGCTCGTCCTGCACGGCGAGGCCGGCGAGAAGCTCCTGCCGCTGGCCGGCGACTTCGTGAAGAGCGTGGACCGCGAGGCAGGCCGCGTGGTCGTGGCGCTTCCCGAGGCCGTCGAGGCTCGCTGACGATGCTGCGGGTCGACGTCGTGACGATCTTCCCGGCGATGGTCGAGGCCCCGCTGGCCGACGGCATCGTGCGCCGCGCCGTCGACAGGGGCCTCGCCCGGACGGCGGTGCACGACCTGCGCCTCTACTCCGAGGACAAGCACCGCAGCGTGGACGATGCGCCCTTCGGCGGCGGTCCCGGGATGGTGATGAAGCCGGAGCCCTTCGCGCTGGCCCTCGAGGCCATCCTGCCGGGCGGCCCTGGCCCTCGCGACGCCGTGGTGCTCCTCTCGCCGCGCGGGCGGCCCTTCGACCAGGCGACGGCGGCCCGCTACGCCGGGCTCGAGCGTCTGGTGCTCCTGTGCGGGCGCTACGAGGGCATCGACGAGCGCGTAAGCGAGGCGCTGGCCACCGAGGAGCTGAGCGTCGGCGACTTCGTCCTGACCGGCGGCGAAGTGGCGGCGCTGGCCGTGGTCGAGGCCAGCGTGCGGCTGTTGCCGGGCGCCCTCGGTGACGCCGGCTCGGCGGCGCAGGACTCCTTCTCCGACGGGCTCCTGGACTGCCCCCACTACACGCGGCCGGCGACCTGGCGCGGCCGCGACGTGCCCGAGGCGCTGCTCTCGGGCGACCACGAGAGGATCGCCCGCTACAGGCGCAAGGAGGCGCTCCGGGCCACGCGGGAGCGTCGTCCCGAGCTCCTGGCGCAGGCGCGCCTCTCCGCGCAGGACGCGAAGCTGCTCGGCGAGATCGACGCCGAGGCGCGCTCCTCCCAACCCGAAACGGCATTGAGCAAGAAGTAGGTGAAGCCATGAATGCGATCGAGACCGTCGAGAGCCCGGACCTCAAGAGCGGGCTGCCCCGCGTCGCTCCCGGGGACACCGTGCGCGTGCACGTGCGCGTCAAGGAGACGAGCGTCAAGGAGGAGAAGGGCAAGGCCAAGGAGACCGAGCGCGAGCGCGTGCAGGTGTTCGAGGGCATCGTGATCGGAATCCGGGGCTCGGGCGCGCGCCGCACCATGACGGTCCGCAAGGTCTCGTTCGGCACCGGAGTGGAGCGGATCTTCCCGCTGCACGCCCGCACCATCGAGCGGATCGAAGTGGTGAAGCACGCCCGCGTACGCCGGGCGAAGCTCTACTACCTCCGCGACAAGAAGGGCAAGGCGGGCCGGATGAAGGAGAAGCGCGAGGACGCCTAGGGCCTCTGGGGCCGATGGCCGACTCCAGGAACGGCCGGCGCAGGAAGCCCGTGGTCCACGAGGGCCGGGCGCTCCGCTGCACCGCACGGTTCGAGGAGGCGGCGCGCCGCGAAGGCTTCGCCTGCGTCGCCGGCCTCGACGAAGTGGGACGGGGCGCGCTGTGCGGCCCGGTCGTGGCCGCCGCCGTCGTCCTCGGTGACGGCTTCGACACCGAAGGGCTCGACGATTCGAAGCGCCTCACCCGCAGGCAGCGCGAGCGCCTCGCGGACCGCATCCGGGAGCGGGCTGCGGCCTGGGCCGTGGGCGCCGCCGAACCCCGCGAGATCGATCGGCTCAACGTCCTCCGCGCCACGTACCTGGCCATGCGGCGCGCCCTGGAGGGCCTCGCGCGGCCGCCGGACCTGCTCCTGGTGGACGCGCTCACGATCCCGGACGTGAAGGTGGCCCAGCGCCCGATCGTCAAGGGCGATGCTCGCTCGGTGTCGATCGCAGCCGCCTCGATCGTGGCCAAGGTGGAGCGCGATGCGCGCATGCGGGAGTGGGACGCGCGTTGTCCGGGCTACGGCCTCGCCCGCAACATGGGCTACGCGAGCGCCTTCCACCGGGAGGCCCTCCACCGCCTGGGACCCACGGAGATCCACAGGCGCTCTTTCAATGGGACCCAGCCCTGGTTATTCTAGGGGGGCTAATCTAGGACAGATCCGGGACCTGTGGCCAAGATCAACCCCGTCAAGCTCAAGCAGGACGCCGACAAGGCCGAGAAGGCTGGCAAGTTCCAGGACGCGATCAGCCTCCTGAACCAGCTCGTCGACGACAACTCGCGCGACTGGAACACGATCAAGAAGATCGGGGACCTCTACGCCCGCATGAATCGCAACCGCGACGCATGCGAGCAGTACGCCAAGGTCGCCGACTTCTACGCGAAGGACGGGTTCCTGCTCAAGTCCATCGCGATCTGGAAGCAGATCCAGAAGCTCGACCCCGCCGCCCTCGAGCCCTCGGTCAACCTGGCCGACCTGTACTCGAAGCAGGGCCTCATGATGGAGGCCAAGAGCCAGTACCAGACGGTCGTCGACGAGTACATCAAGCGCGGCAAGACCCGGGAGGCGGGGGAAGCGCTGCGCAAGCTGGCCGACCTCGACCCTTCCGACCTGAAGGTGCGGAGCAAGCTCGCCGACCTCTACATGCGCGAGGGCTCCAAGGAGAAGGCTCTCGACGAGCACGTGGCGATCGCCGAGGAGCTCACCCGGAAGGGCCACCTGAACGAGGCGCTGCAGGTCCTCGAGAAGGGGCTGAAGCTCGATCCGAAGAGCGTCAAGCTGCGCGGCGAGATCGCCCGCATCCACGTGGTCCAGCGCAACTTCGAGAAGGCCGCCCAGGTCCTCGAAGAGGTCGTGCGAGAAGCGCCGAAGGACACGCAGCTGCTCTTCCGTCTCGGCGAGGCGTACGTCGGCGGCAAGAAGCTCTCCGAGGCGGAGTCGATCTTCAAGCGGCTGCTCGAGATCGATCCGAACGACCAGGACAGTCGCGTCCAGATGGGCCGCGTCTGCCTGCTGCAGGGCAACCCGGACGGAGCCTTCGAGCAGTTCCTGCCCGTCGTCGAGAAGCTGCTGGGCCGGAAGGAGGGCGACAAGGCCGTCACCCTGCTCCAGCAGATCACGCAGCAACGGGCGGGCCACATCAAGACGCTCGCCAAGCTGGCCGACGTGTACAAGGCCCTGAAGAAGGACATCCCCCTCACCCAGGCCTATTCGCAGCTCACGGAGGCCTACACGCAGGCGGGGCAGTACGACAAGGCCGCCGAGGTCCTCGAGATCCTCGTGGCGATGGAGCCGCAGAACGGCCAGTACCGTTCCAAGCTCGAGTTCGTGAGGGGGAAGTCCGGCGCCGGGATTCCGGTCGCTGCCAGCGAGGACGAGGAGGTGGACTTCGAGTCGCAGGCGCCTGCGCCGGCCACGCCCGGGCCCTCGTTCTCCACCCTCGCGCCCGAGGAGGACGTGGCGGCTGCCGAGATCGAGGCGGCGCCGGCCGCTCCAGCCCCCGGCCGGGCTGTCGTCGAGCTCAGCGGCTCGCTCACCGACGAGGACAAGGAGTTCATCGACGAGCACCTGGCCGAGGGCAAGGTGTTCCGCAAGTACGGCCTGGTCGACAAGGCCGCCGACCAGTTCGAGGCCGTGGTCGCTCGCTTCCCCGACCATCTCGAGGCGCGCCAGGAGCTCCGTGACGTCTACAAGGAGAAGGGGCAGAAGGACAGGGCGGCGGAGCAGTGCCACGCCCTGGCCGAGATCCACCGCCTGAAGGGCGACGCGGCCGCCGCCGCCGCCTTCGAGGCCGAGGCTCGCGAGCTGAGCCCGGCCGCCGCGCCCGCCGCACGGGCGGTCGCCAGGCCGGCCGCTGCGCCCGCGATCCTCCCCGAGCCCGAGGTCGAGGAGGCGCCGGCGATCGCCTTGAGCGAGCCCGAGGTCGCGACCGTCGAGGTGGAGGAGGACATCTCCCTCGAGGTGGAGGAGACCGCCGAGGTCGAGGAAGGCGGGATCGAGGCGGCGCCAGCGTCGGAGGAGCCGCCGGCGCTGGAGCTGGGGCTCGAGGACGAGGGCGGCGCCATCGCTCCACACTTCATCGAGGAGGAGCCGGTCGCGGTCGAGGCGGAGGCAGAGGCCGCGCCCGAGGTCTCCCTCGCGCCCGAGCCAGAGGAGGAGATTTCCTTCGTCGCGCCGGAGCCCGCGGCGCCGCCCCCCCTGCGTCCGGCGCCGCCGCCGACGGCGGCGCCACCGCCGAGCGCTCCCGGGCTGCCCGCTGACCTGCAGAAGGTGCTTGGCGAGGTCGAAGAGTACGTTTCCCTCGGCTTCGTGGACGACGCGCGCGAGGCGCTGCGCGAGGTCCTCGGCCGCTACCCGAACCACCCTGCGATCCTCGAAAAGACGCAATCGCTCGGCCTGTCCCTCGAGGAGCCCGCGCCCGAGACGCCGCTCGAGCTGCCCGGGCCGGCGGTGGAGGAAGCCCCCGCTCTCGACCTGTCCGGCCTCGCGGCGCCCGAGCCCGCGCCGCCTCCGCTCGCCGACCTCGCTCCGGCGCCAGCAGCGGCCGTCCCCGAGGGCGGCCTCGACCTCGGCGCGGAGCTCGACAGCCTCTTCGGCGCCCAGGCGGCCGTCGAGGAGCCCGCCCCGCAGGCCGGGGGCAGCTCCCTGGGCGACGCCGGCCTCGAGGAGATCTTCAAGGAGTTCAAGAAGGGGGTCGACAAGCAGCTCGGCAAGGAGGACTACGACACCCGTTACAACCTGGGCATCGCCTACAAGGAGATGGGCCTCATCGACGAGGCCATCGCCGAGTTCCAGCTCGCGGCGAAGGACGAGGCGCGCCTGCTCGAGTGTGCGAGCATGCTGGGCATCTGCTTCATGGATAAGGGCATGCCCAAGCTGGCGATGAAGTGGTTCGAGAAGGGGCTCGAGACTCCGAACCGGCGCGACGAAGAATACCAGGCGCTTCGCTACGACCTGGCCTCGGCCCACGAAGCCGCCGGGGACACCCAGCAGGCGTTGAGCCTGTACACGGAGCTCTACGGTCAGGACGCCAACTTCCGCGACGTCGCGTCGAAGCTGCGCGAGCTCCGCGCCGCGTCGCGCTAGCGACGACGCTTGGCCCTCCTCCTCTCGGCGCTCAGCTCCCTCCTCGTCGGGATCGTCCTCCTGGTGGCGCCGTGGACCGTGCTCTGGGAGGGCAACGTGCTCCTGCAGCCCAGCTCGTGGCTGCGCGGGGTTCTGCTCAGCCCTTTCGCTCGCGGCGCGGTCAGCGGCCTCGGGCTCGTGAACATCGTCCTCGCGATCGACGAGGCGCGCCAGCTCCTGGCGGGTTCGTCGGATCACGTCGCATGACGCTCCTGACCGTCGTGACCGACCGGCGGCGGTCGCCGCTGCCGCTCCCGGAGCTGTGCCGCGCCGCGGCGAAGGCGGGGGCGGACTTCATCCAGGTGCGCGAGAAGGACCTCGAGGGGCGCGCGCTCTGCCAGCTGGTCGCCGAGGTGATCGCCGCGGTCGCCGGCTCGGCGGCGCGGGTGCTGGTGAACGGCTGCGCGGACGTCGCGCTGGCCGCCGGCGCCTACGGCGTCCAGCTCCCCGAGGACGGGCTGCCGGTCGCCGACGTGAAGCAGGCTTTCCCGGGCCTCTTCGTCGGTGCGTCGCGGCACGACGCCGCCGGCGCGCGCCGCGCCGCCCGCGAGGGAGCCGACTTCGTGCTGTTGGGGCCAGTGTTCGCTACGCCGGGGAAGGAGGCGAGGGCGCTCGGCGCGGGCGCGCTCGCCGCCGCGGCGAGGGAGGCGGGCGTGCCAGTCCACGCGATCGGCGGCATCGACCCCTCGACGGCGGCCGCGGCAGTCAAGGCGGGCGCCGCCGGTGTCGCGGCAATCCGTCCGTTCCTGCAAGACGCCGGGGGCGGCGTCGGGGCCCTCCGAGCCGCGCTGGCCGCGGCGTCCGCCTGATGGAGGCCCTCCGCAACCCCTGGGTCGCCCTCCCGGGGGCGCTCCTCGCGATCCTGGTCGTGGCGCGGCTGGCACGGCTGCGGCCAGGGCTCCGGCCCCTCCTCGGCCCCTTCTCCCTGACCGCGCTCGTCTGGTGCGGCCTGACGGCACTCGCCGCGCTGCGGGCGCCCGAGCCGGGGGTCCTGCTGCTGCTCCTGCTCGTCGTCCCGCTGCTGGTCTTCGTCGTGCGAGGCGCGGTCCTGCTCTTCGACCTGCTGTTCCGCCGCAGCCAGGGCGAGGCGCCGCCGGCGCTCCTGGAGAGCGTGGTAGCCGTCCTGCTGTACGCCATCGGGGCCGGCGCCATCGCGCACTACGGCTTCGGCTTCGAGCTGACGCCCTTCCTGGCCGGCTCGGCCGTCGTGGGCGCCGTGGTCGGCCTCGCGCTCCAGGACACGCTCGGGAACCTGTTCAGCGGCATCGCGCTCAACACCGACTCGCCGTTCCGGCTCGGGGATTGGGTGAGAGTCGGCGACCAGGAGGGGCGGGTCGAGCAGGTCTCGTGGCGTTCCACGCGCCTCCGCTCGTGGTTCGGGGACTCCCTCGTGATCCCGAACGCCGAGGTCTCCCGGCGACCGATCCTGAACTTCTCCCAGCCCCGCGAGCCGCATTCGCGCGTCCTGCACATGGGCGTGAACTACCACACGCCCCCGAACAAGGTGTTCTCGGTGCTGGAGAACCTGCTGGAGCAGGTGCCCGAGGTGCTCAGGGATCCGCGCCCCGTGCTGCGCATCGTGGGCTATCGCGACTTCAGCGTCGACTACGAGGTCCGCTACTTTCTGGCCCGCTACGAGGACTACCGCGCGATCGAAGGGGAGGTCTACCGGCTGATCTGGTACCACTTCCGGCGCCACGGCATCGAGATCCCGTTCCCGATCCGCACCGTCTACATGCACCAGGTGGAGACGGGAGCGGCGGCGCAGGAGCGCGACGAGAGCCGCCTCGAGCGGGCGCTGCGGGCCATCGACCTGTTCCGTCCCCTGTCCGACGAGGAGCTGCGCCTCGCGGCCGCGCGCTTCCGCCACCTCCATTACGCCCAGGGCGAGCGCATCATCGAGGAAGGGGCCCCGGGCGACAGCTTCTTCGTCATCGACCGCGGCGAGGTCGAGGTCGGCAAGAGCTTCAGCGGCGTCTCGCGCCCGCTGGCGCGGCTCATGGAGGGCCAGTTCTTCGGCGAGATGGCGCTGCTCACCGGCGCCAGGCGCGCCGCGACCGTGACCGCCTCGACCGACGTCGACGTGTTCACGATCGACAAGGACGGCTTCCAGCACGTCATCGCCTCGAACCCCGCGATCGCCGTGGACATCTCGACGATCCTCGCGGAACGGCGCGAGGCGCTGTCGCACGCCGAGGACGACGTGACCGCGCGCTTCGACCGCGAGCAGACCAAGAGCGAGCTGAAGCAGCACCTGCTCAACCGCATCCGCGGCTACTTCGGGCTCTAGCGGTAGAAGTCGTAGCGGTCGCCTGCGACGACTTCGAGGCTCGTGATCGCCGAGTCGCGAAGCACCTGGAGGCTGATCGTCTCGCCCGGCGAGCGCTTCCAGATCTCGCGGTACAGCTCGCGTACCGAGCCCACCGCCGCGCCGTCGATGGACAGCAGCAGGTCGCCCCGCAAGACGCCGGCCCGGTCCGCGGGCGAGCCGCTCACGAGCCCGGACACCCAGACGCCTCCCTCGGCGTCCTGAGGGAAGAGACCCACCCAGGCCCGGCGCGGGCGCCGGGCGTCGCCCTTCTCGAGGGCCTCCCGCTGCTCGAGGAACAAGTCGATCGGGATCGCGAGGCTGTAGCGACCGACGGCGGCGAGGCCCAGGGAGACGATGCCGACCACCCGCCCGCGTGCGTCGAACAGCGGCGCCCCGGCCAGACCGGGGTTCAGGATCGTGGTCATGATCGCGCGGTCGAGCATGTACTCCCAGAAGGCCTCGAAGGGGCCGACGCGGAAGACGTGGCCGCTCTGCGCCTTGCGCTCGCGCTCCGTCGTCCAGGTGACGATGAACACGGGGGTTCCAGGAAGGGCCGCCGAGGAGCGCCCGAGCTCGGCGGAGGGCAGCGCCTCGCCGGCCGTGCTCAAGAGGGCCAGGCCGCTCTCGTGATCGAGGCCGGCGCGGAGCACTCCGCGCTCGCGGCCGTCGGGTCCCGCCAGCTCGACGGCCGATGCGCCCATCACCAGGTAGTGGGCGGTCAGGACGCGGTCCGGGGCGATCGCGACGCCGGCGCCGAAGCGCTCCTCGCCCAACAGGGCCGCGGAGGGATGCTCGGCGGGGATCGTGCTGCGGAGGAAGACGACGGAGAACGCGGCCCTTCGCGGAATCGAGACCAGTCCGTCCACCTGACCTCCCGCGGCGCGGGGATTCTATACGAGGAGTCCGGCCACCTCCCGAAGATGCGTCACGCGGCGCCGCGGTGCGCGCACGCCCCGCGGCAGCGGACGGCCCCGGTCGACCCACACGAAGGCCAGTCCGGCCGCGAGGGCGGCTTGCTGGTCGACGGCCGGGTCGTCTCCGACGTAGACGGCGTCCCGGGGGCCGACGCCGAGGGCCTCGAGGGCGATCGTCAGGATGCGCGGGTCGGGCTTGGCGACTCCGCACGCCTGGGACGTGACCACCGTGTCGAAGAAGCGATGGAGGCCCGCCTTGCGAATGCGCCCGTGCTGGATGCGGGTCAGGCCGTTGGTCACGACGCCGAGGCGGAAGCGGCCCAGGAGCGCGCGCAGCGTCCTTCGGCAGCCGGGATGGAGGTGGGCGCGCCGCTTCAACTCACCCTCGAAGGTGCGCGAGAGGCGCGCGCCCCGGCGAGGGTCCGAGCCGGTCAGCGCGAGGTACTCGCGGAACCGCTCGACGGCCAGCTCCGCCGCTCCGATCTCGGCCCTGCGATAGCGCTCCCAGAGCCGGTCGTTGATGCGCCGGTAGAGCTCGAGGCGCGCGGCCGAGTAGGGCAGGTCGAGCCGGCGCAGCGCCGCGGCCAGGGCCGAGCGCTGGGACCTCCCGAAGTCGAGGAGGGTCTCGTCGAGGTCGAAGAGGACCGCGCGGAGGGGCAGGGCTACTTGGCGCGGTAGGTGATCAGGCCGCGCTTCAGGTCGTAGGGCGAGACGCCCACCGTCACCCGATCGCCCTGGATCACCCGGATGCGGAACTGCCGCATCTTCCCGTTGAGACGGGCAAGCACTTCGTGGTTCTCGCCGACCTTCACCTTGTAGTTGCCGCCGGCGAGAACCTCGGTCACGACCCCCTGAAGCTCGATCAGGTCTTCCTTGCTCATTGGCCCCCTTTGTTGAACATTCGATTATCGGTCGTCGCGGGAGGCGCCGCAACGCGCGGCCGCGATAGCATGCCGGCAGATGTCCACCCGGGTCTCGGTCGTCGTCGC